>JAWVEW010000332.1:0-2554 GCA_033856495.1 Miltoncostaeaceae bacterium
TGATGCCGCCGTAGCCGCCGCCGACGACGACGACGGAGGGGCGGGCGGAGCGGGTCTGGGTCATGGGGATCTCCTAGGCCTCGTTGTGCAGTAGTGACACGGTATAGCATAGTTGCTAGTGAAAACCTAGTGACGACGTGTCCGCTAGCATGAACTCGTGGCCACGACGCGCAAGCTGACCCCCGAGCAGGCCTCAGAGGCCTGTGAGCGCGGCGATGCCGCGCTGGGGCGCGCGTTCGAGTTCCTCGGCAAGCGCTGGAACGGCGTGCTCCTCGGCACGCTGCGCAACGGGCCCGCCGGCTTCCGTGAGCTCTCGCGCGCGGTCGACGGGATCTCCGACTCGGTCCTTTCGGACCGGCTCTCCGACCTCGCCGCGGCGGGCCTCATCACCCGGACCGTCGATGAGGGACCGCCCCTTGCCGTCTCCTACGCCTTGACCGACCGCGGCGAGGCGCTGCTGCCCGCGCTCCAGCAGATCACGCTCTGGGCGCAAGAGCACCTCGTCGAGGACCCGACCTAACGCCACCCCCGTCCACCCGCGCGAGACGCGATCCCCGACGAACTGCAGCGCCTCGACAGTCCCCGCGACCAGCAAGCAACCCCACGGAGGACCGCGAGCCCAGCACCCACAGCCCCACTTGCGCACCGCGGCTCGGGGCGCCTGCGTTTAGGACCTCAACTGGCGAGTCAGGTCCCAAACCCACGGGGATCCACCTGTATCCCCGGGGATCCACGCCCGCACGGCCAATGCGAAGACATGGCGATATGCAGGGATTTTTCGCGAACGCGGCGCCTTGTCGTGTATCCCTGAAAATCGTGGTGTCGCCGGTTCGATTCCGGCCCTCGCCATCCGGTCATCGGGATGAAGTCAGACGAGCTGCTCCTGAAGATGCCGTCCGGCTGTTACGCAAGGGTCAGGATGATGAGCGCGGATCGAGAGGCTCCGAAGGCCGAGGCCCTCGATCTCCTTGTCGAGCAGACCAAGTCGATATTCGAGATCCACGAGGCGCGGCTGAACGCTGCCGAGAGCAAGGCGGCGGCAGTATTGACCGCCGATATCGCTCTCGCGGCGTTGACGGTGACGGCAGCCAAGGCCGTACAGCATGTGAGTCAGACGGCGGCGTTAGTGGTGTTGGCGCCCCTCGTATTGAGTGCGATTGCCGCGACCATCGCGCGCTCGGCGGCGGGACTGCACCGTGGTCACAGCACGCCGACCATGAGCCGACCCCGGCTGACTCGTGAATCAGACACGGCAGCGGCGACCGTAGCTGCGCTTCGTGAGTGCGGCCCCGATGCCGATCCAAACGAGGTCCGAAGGCTTTCGCTCGAGGTCTGGCGCGCTCGTCAACTCGACGCTTACAACGCGTCGGGCGACAAGGAATTGTTCGCTGCAATCGCCGGCGTTCTCTTCGTGGGCGCGTTGGCCTGCGCCGTGGTCTTCGGCGTCCTGGTCATCCAGAGCGGCTAGCCGCCAACCCCTCGTCCATCCGGTCGAAGAAGACGCCCCAACCCTGACCGGCGCGCTCATACTGCTCCGGTGACATCCCACCGCGCTGCGAGAAGTGCATCTCGGTCCGCCCGTCGCCGAGATCGACGAGCTCCACCGTAACCAGCTCGAACGCGTCGTCGCCCGGCTGGTCGGAAACGGTGAAGACCAGCCGCCGCGGCGGGTCCACCTCGCGGTATTCGCCCTTCCAGTGGATCTCGCGGCGGTCCGGGCCGGCGAACATCGTCGCCCGCCACGAGCCGCCCTCGCGGACATCCATCACCACGGTCGACACCGGCACCTCGGCTGCTGCACCGCCGTACCAGTCGGCGAAGCGCTCCGGCTCGGTCCACTCCCTCCACACGCGCTCACGCGGAGCGTCGAACACCCGGGTGATCTCGATGCCGTCAGCCATCGAGTCGCGCCTCGAGCCGGTCGAAGCTGCCCTCCCAGAAGCGGCGGTACTTCTCGAGCCAGTCCGCCGCGCCCTCGAGCGGCGCGGGCGACAGGCGCGACGGCCGCAGCTGTGCCGTACGCCCGCGCGTGATCAGGCCAGCGCGCTCCAGCACCTTGAGGTGCTTCGACACCGCCTGGGCGCTGATCGGGAACGGCGCCGCCAGCTCGCCGACCGTGGCCTCTCCCTCGGCCAGCCGTCCGAGGATGGCCCGCCGCGTCGGGTCGGCCAGTGCGGCGAAGGTGTTGCTCAGCTCGTCGACAGTCATATTCAGCCAGATGGTTTATAAACCCATCGTTTGCATATAGTACTTGCCGAACCGGCAGAGAACCTCAGGAGGGGCAGCGCATGGGAAAGATCGTCGTAACGGAGTTCGTGTCCCTGGACGGCGTCATGGAGGACCCCGGCGGATCGGAGGACTTCAGGCACGGCGGCTGGAGCTTCGAGTTCAGCCGGGGCGAGGAGGGCGACAAGTTCAAGCTCGACGAGGCCATGCAGTCCGACGCCCTGCTGCTCGGACGCAAGACCTACGAAGGCTTCGCCGACGCCTGGCCGTCCCGTGAGGGCGAGTTCGCCGACAAGCTCAACAACATGCCGAAGTACGTCGTTTCCTC
>JAWVEW010000333.1:0-2667 GCA_033856495.1 Miltoncostaeaceae bacterium
GCCCTCCAGCCAGTCCGTGCGCGGCGAGGCGCCGATGAAGACGAAGCACGCGTCCGCGTCCATGGCCTCCTCGGCGCCGTTCGCGTCGCGCAGGCGCAGCCGGCGCAGGTGGCCGTCCTGGCCCTCCGCCGCCACGGCCGCGGTGCCGGTCCGCACCACCACGTTGGGCAGCGCCGCCAGCTGCTCGATGAGGTAGTGCGACATGGACTTCTCCAGCGAGGGTCCGCGCACGAGCATCGTGACGCGCGTCGCATAGGCGCTGAAGTGGACGGCGGCCTGGCCGGCGGAGTTGGCGCCGCCGATCACCACCACGTGCTGCTCGGAGCAGGAGCGCGCCTCGGTGACGGCCGCGCCGTAGTAGACGCCGGCGCCGGTCAGGTCGGCGAAGCCCGGGGCGTCGAGCTGCCGGTAGGAGACGCCCGATGCGACGAGGACGCAGCTCGCGCTCAGCGCGCCGCCGCCGCTCAGCTCCACGAGCCGCCCCGAGCCCTCGACCCGCAGGGCGACGGCCTCCTGCATCGTGAGCAGCTCGGCGCCCAGGCGGCGGGCCTGGTCGGTCGCGCGGCGCGCGAGGTCCGAGCCGCTGAGGCCGGCCGGGAAGCCGAGGTAGTTCTCGATCAGGCTCGACTGGCCGGCCTGCCCGCCCGGCGCCTCGCGCTCCACCATCACCGTGCGCAGCCCCTCCGAGGCGCCGTAGACGGCGGCGGCGAGGCCCGCCGGGCCTCCGCCCACGATCACCAGGTCGTAGTGGTCCTGGGTGGGACGGCCGGCCACGCCCAGCCGCTCGGCGAGCTCCAGGATCGTCGGTCGAACGAGCACCGATCCGTCCTCCAGGATCGCGACCGGCAGCGTGTCCGCGTCGACGCCGATCACCTGCAGGAGCTCGCGCGCCTCGCCGTCGCGCTCGACGTCCAGCCATCGCGCCGGCACCCGGTTGCGCGCGAGGAAGTCGCGCACGTCGTGGGAGTCCTTGGAGAAGCGGTGGCCGATGACCCGCACGCCGCCGGCCTCGAGCGCCGCTCCCGCCTCCCAGGTGGTCAGCAGGTCCTCGACCACCGGATAGAGCTGCTCCTCCGGAGGCTCCCAGGGCTTGAGCAGGTAGTAGTCGAGGGCGACCTCGTTGATCGCCGCGATCGCCGCCTCGGTGTCGGCGTAGGCGGTGAGGAGCACGCGCTTGGCGTCCGGGACGATCTTGCGCGCCTCCACGAGGTACTGGGTCCCCGACATGCCGGGCATCCGCTGGTCGGCCACGAGCAGCGCGACCTGGTCGCCGCGGGTGCGCAGCTGCCGCAGCAGGTCCAGCGCCTCGGCGCCCGAGGTCGCGCGCATCACGCGGTAGCGCTCGCCGAACCCGCGGCGCAGGTCGCGCGCAACCGCGGCGAGCACCGCCGGCTCGTCGTCCACGGCGACGATCGCCGGACGCCGCTCGTGGGTCGTCATACCGGTGTCCTAGCAGTTGCGCCGCGGCCGCGCCTCGCAGGCGCGGCCTCGGCGTCATCCGGGCGCGGCGCGCTCGAACGGGCTCAGCACCTCCGACGGCACGCGGCCCTCGGCGTCGCCCGTCTTCGCCTCCCAGAAGCCGGGCACGAAGCGGTCCGCCAGCGTGATCCGCGCGGCCCACTTCACGCCCTTGTAGCCCCACAGCCAGGCCGGCTGCACGAACCGCAGCGGCCCGCCGTGCTGCGGCGGCAGCGGCTCGGCGTCGAGCTCCCACGCCAGCACGCCGGCGCGGGCGTCGCTCAGGTGCAGGCAGCTCGCGTACGGACCCTCGATCGCGGCCACGGTGGCGACCGTCGCGCGGGGGTCGGCGCCGGCCAGGTCGAACAGCGTGTCGAGCCCGACCCCGCCCCAGCGGCAGCTCCGCCGCGACCAGCCCCAGACGCAGTGAAGGTCCATCGTCCGATCCCCGCGCGGCAGGCGGCGGAGGTCCTCCAGCGACAGCTCCAGCGGCCGCTGCACCAGCCCCTCCACCCGAAGCGTCCATCCCGCGCGGGGCCGCGGCACGTCCGCCTCCAGGTGCACGACCGGCAGCCGGTCCACGAGTCGCTGGACCCGGTCCGGCCTCGGCGCGGCCGCGTGCGGTCGGTCGGTCGTCGACACGCCCGACAACGTACGAGCCGGCCGCGCGAGGCGCATATGTATCCGACGTCCGAGATCTGCCCGGGGGTCTTCGTCGGCCGTTCGTCCCCCTCGGCTGACGCCGGCGGGGCCGGTCAGCGGCGCGCCAGGGTGAAGCGGATGCGGGCATCCTGAGGGCCGTCGAGGCCGCCCGAGGCGGCGATTGCGCGGTAGCGGCGGCCACGAGGATCGCCGGCAGCTGGACGCGGCGGTCGCGAAGCGGACCCCTCAGCTTGGCGATGGCGCGCGTGGGGCCCACCGTGGGCCGCACGCCCTCTGCTTCACCCCGCTTGTGCCATGCCCGGGCCACCAGCGCCCTGACCGTCCGCCTCTCTGCTTGCTAGACCGATGAAACCCATCCTGACGCCGCCTCGGCCGTCGAGGCGGTCAGGGCAGCTGTCGCGACGGTCTCGGTCCGGCACCTGATGGCGCGGGCGGTCACCGTCGATGCCGACCCTCCGAACCGGGGCGCGTACTTTCGCTTCCCCCATGCCGGAGAGGCCGGTCGGGAGGTGTGCTTGCATCAGGGCGACGGCTGGTCCCACTTCG
>JAWVEW010000334.1:0-2771 GCA_033856495.1 Miltoncostaeaceae bacterium
CGATCCGCACGCCCCAGCCCGGAACGAAGTCGACGAACGGCTCGTCGCGCAGGTCGACGAGCCGCACCGAGGCGCGGCCCGCGAGCCGGTGCCCGGGCGCGCACGCGAGCTGCATGGCCTCGCTGCCCAGCGACAGGCGGACGAGCCCCGCCGGCGCCGGTCCCGGCAGCGCAGCCACCGCGAGGTCGAGTGTCCCGGCGCGCACCTCCTCGACGAGCACCCTGGACGCTGCCTGGTGCAGCCGCAGCTCGACCCCCGGATGGCGGGCGTGGAAGCGGCCGAGCACCTCCGGAAGGTCGAGCGCCGCGTGCGCCTGCATGATCCCGACGGCCAGCGTGCCGCGCAGGAGTCCCTGGACCGCCGCGACCGCCTCGCGAGCGGCCTCTGCGGCGGCCAGCACCCGCCGCGCCTCGGCCAGGAACGCCGCGCCGGCGGCGGTCAGCTCCACCCGCCGCGTGCTGCGCACGAGGAGGGGGCTTCCCAGATCGCGCTCGAGCGAGCGGATCGAGGCCGACAGTCCCGACTGGACGATGTGCGCCCGCCGCGCCGCGCGGGTGAAGTGGCGCTCCTCCGCCACGGCCACGAAGTGCTCCAGCTGGCGCAGCTCCATTGATCGCTCCAGGCGATTAGTGCAGTCGCAAAGTTCTGTTGGAAGTCTAGCCGCGCATCGAGCACGATGGTTGGCGTGACCCGCCGTCTCACCCTCGTCATGGCCGTCGGCTGCGCGCTGAGCGCGGCGAACCTCTACTACGCGCAGCCATTGCTCGAGGCGATCGCCCGCTCCTTCGGCGCGGGCCCGGGCGGCGTGAGCACCGTCGTCACGATGAGCCAGATCGGGTACGGGCTCGGGCTCCTGGCGCTCGTGCCGCTGGGCGACCTTGTGGACCGCCGCCGGATGGTGTGCGCGCTCCTCGTGGTGACAGCCGCTGCGCTCGCCGGCGCGGCCGTCGCCCCCTCGCTCGCCGCGCTCGACGCGGCGATCCTGATCGCGAGCCTCACCTCGGTCGTCGTGCAGGTGCTCGTCCCGTTCGCCGCCGCCCTCGCCGCGCCGGCCGAGCGCGGACGCGTCGTGGGCGCGGTCATGAGCGGCCTCTTGATGGGCATCCTGCTGGCGCGGACGCTCGCCGGTGCCGTGGCGGCGCTGGCGGGCTGGCGGTCGGTCTACGTCATGGCGGCGGTTCTGATGCTGGGCCTCGCTGCGCTCCTGCGCAGGGAGCTGCCGACGCCGCCGCGGCCGGCCGCGGCGAGCTATCCGGCGCTCATGCGCTCGGTCCTCGAGATCGCCCGGCAGGAGCCCATCGTGCGCCGGCGCGCGTTCTACGGCGCCGCGATGTTCGCGTCGTTCAGCGTGTTCTGGACCTCGCTCGCGTTTCTCCTGACGCGGCCGCCCTACGGCTACGGCGAGGGCGTCATCGGCCTGTTCGGGCTGGTGGGGCTGGCGGGCGCGGCGATGGCGAACGTTGCGGGACGGGCCGCCGACGCGGGCCGGACGAGGCCGGCGACCGGCCTCGCGCTGGCGGGCCTGGCGGCCTCCTTCGCGCTGCTGGCGCTCGGGAGCACCAGCCTCGCCGCGCTCATCGCCGGCGTCGTGCTCCTCGACGCGGCCGTACAGGCCGGCCAGATCCTCAACCAGAGCGAGATCTACCGCGTGCGCCCGGATGCAACCTCGAGGGTGACCACCGTCTACATGGCGATCTACTTCGCCGGCGGCGCCGTCGGCTCGGCCAGCGCCGGGGCGCTCTACGCGACGGCCGGCTGGGGCGGCGTGTGCGCGCTCGGCGCCGGGCTGGCGCTCGCCGGCCTGGCGGCGTGGGTCTGCGAGCCGCGCTCGCACGCGGCGCGATCCGACCTCCCAGCCGCGGATGGATGGGGCACCGGCAGCCGCTCCTCCGGGCCGGCCGACACCTCATCGCCGACGTCGAGCGCCCTCGCCAGGTGAACGTCAGCGAGGCTGCGCAGCAACCGCCCGACCGTGCGCCGGTTCCGTACGGGCCGACGGTCCGACGCTCGAAGCCGTCGGCAAGAGCTCCCGGCCCACGCCGAATCGACGGTCGCCCGCGCTCTCCATCAGATGGCGGACGAGTGCGGGGACGGGGATTTCGCCGCTTCGCGGGTGAGGCGCCGGCGACGTGGCAACGGCGACGCCGCGTCCGAAGACCTCACCGCCGTCGCGGAGCGCCCGGGTCCCGACCGCCACGCCGGCCTCCATGGCGACCGAGGCCCTGAGCGCCGGAGCGCTGCGGACGCGGCTTTCACCGGGGAGTAGGTCGAGAGCTCGCGAATCCCCCTACGCGGCGCCTTGCCGCCGGGTTGGAGCGGAGGCCAACCTGACCCTCCGGGGCCAGGCGGCGCTCGAGGCTTGGAACGGGGTTGGGAGCATGTCCCGCCCGTCGTAGGAGTCCCGCCGGCTGGTGCCGCATCACCCGGCGATCGCGGTATCGGTCACGGCGTCGATGCCCGCGAGCCGGACGGCCAGGTCGTCGCTGAGGTCGTAGCGGGACGCAAGCTCGGCCGGCGCGACGTAGCTGACCTTCGTCTGGGCGCCGTCCGCCCAGACGAGGACCTTGAGCGGCAGGTCAAGCGCCGCCAGCGGTGCGGCCGCCATCACGGGCGTTCCCGCGACCGGGCTGCCGAAGATGACGACCTTGGTGTCCCGCAGCTCGAGGCCGCTCGCCTCGGCCTCGCCGCTGTGGTCGATCACCCCGAACAGCTTCATCCCCCTCGCCGCCACCACCGCCTGGAGGCGGGCGACCGTTTCGGCTACGGACCAG
>JAWVEW010000335.1:0-12229 GCA_033856495.1 Miltoncostaeaceae bacterium
GAGGAGGCGCCGCCATCCGGTCGCCGTCCGCTCGGAGACGAGCCGGACGGTCAGCCCCACGCCGCGGCGTGCGGCGAGGCGCTGCGCGGCCCGGTAGGCGGCCACGACGCCCGGCCCGGGCGGTCCGCCCGGGCGGCCGGGGGTGAGGAACTCGATCCGGTCGGCCGGGTCCGGCGGCGCCGGCCGCGACGGGACCACCAGGGTGACCGGGCCGCCCCAGCCGACCAGCCCCGCGCGGTCGGTGACGCCGACGACGACCTCGTAGGTGCCGGGTCCCGGCAGCGTCACCCGGACCGGCCCGCCGCGGGGCGCCTCCCCGTAGGTGGCCAGGTGGGACGGACCCGAGGCCACCGCCCGCGCGTCGGGGGCGAGCCCGAGGCCGGGCTGGGGGTCGACCGCGGTGTAGGCGAGATCGGCGGTCGCGTCGGCCTCGGTGGGCTCGCGCATGACCCGCACCTCGGTGACCACCGGGGGCCGCCGGTCGAGCGTCGCCGTGCCGAGCACCTGGGTGCCGGCGTTCCCGAGCCGGTCGGTGGAGCTCACGCGGACCTGGTGGGGGCCGTCGGCGAGCGCGGCCGCCGAGGTCCGCGCCGACTGCGAGCCGTCGCCGGGCACGCCGGTCTGGGTCTGGAACGGGATCCACGCGCCGGCGCCGTCCCCGTTCGGGCTGTCGTTGACCTCCACGACGATCGGCACGGAGGGGTCGGTGCCGGCGCCGGCGTCGCGCTGGGTCCAGGTGGCCCGGATGTCGAGCCCGTCCGGGGTCGCCGCGATCGCGGGCTCGAGCGCCGCCGGCGGCGAGCGGTCCAGCTCGAGGACGCCGAGGATGAGCGGCGAGCCGGCGGCTCCGTCGATCACAACCCGGGCGGCGTGGCGCCCCTCCAGGTCCCCAACGGAAATCTTTCCTCCGTTGCCGCCGTTGATTAGCGGCCCGTTGTCCACGAGACGAGCTTCCCAGAGACCCCCGGAGGATCCATCCGACGCCAGGTTCACTTCGACCCGAGCCGACGTCCCCGTCGATCCGTCGAAACCTGACTGGTTCCACCCCACCAACGCCGTCCCTGCGTTGCTCCAACTGGACGGAGTCAGCGTCGCACCGTCAACCGCACTAACTCCCGCTGCAGCGGGTGCAAACACACCGAGTAAGACCGCCATCACCACGATCGCAGTCGCTCGGCGCATGGCCGTCAACGCTACTCGCCCCCGGCCCGGACGGCGCTCGGCCAGGGCACGACGCTCATCCGACCTGGACGACGACCGTCCGCGACCACACGTCCCCGAAGGGCCAGGCGACCTCCTTGCGCACGCGGGCCCGGATCGGGAGCGGCGCGGGGGCGGGCGGAGTCCAGCTGGCGGAGAAGCTGCCGTCGCGCGCCAGGAAGGTCGTGACGCCGCTGCGCCAGTTGCCCGCGGGATCCCGGTACTCGAGGTCCACGGTCTTTCGGCCCGTCTCGATGAGCGCCGCCGGCGCCGGGTGGAACCGACCCCGCAGCGTGACCGGGTCGCCCAGGCGCACGCTGGTCGCCGCCGCCAGCACCGTCAGCCGCGGCCTGACCCGAACCACCAGCGTCGTGTCCGACCGCAGGGGCAGCGCCTGCTCGGCCGGCACGCCGAACGTCATCGGCCCGCTCGCAGCCGGGCGGACCGAGCGGCGGAACCGGCCTCCTGCGTCCGTGAGGGCCGTGCCGAGCCGCCGGCCGCCGGCGTCCCGCATCTCGACGTCGGTTGCGCCGAGGGCCGCGCCGTCCCGGTCGACGAGGCGCCCGGCGACGGTGACCGCCCCTCCGGCGCTCACCCGCGTCACCACCGTCGCGGGGTGTCCCGGCGAGCGCCGCCCGCCCGGCACGCGCAGGATCACGCGCGCGCCGCGCAGGCGCTCCAACGGGTCCTGGGCCACGCTCGCCGGCCCGACCGCGGGGCCGTGGCCGGGCGCGGCGGAGGCCGGCGCGCTCTCGCCCACCAGGCCTCCCCGGTCGGCGACGCGGACCACGAGCTGGCTGCTCGGGAGCGGGGAGGACGGCACGTGGACCACGTGCTCCCCGGGGCCGCCGACGGCCTGCGCGTACGTGGGCGCGCCGCCCGGTCCGGTCACGGTCACGAGCGCGCCTGGCGCGATCCCCCAGCCGGGCTCCGGATCGCCCGCGCGATAGGTGAGCGCAACGCCGGCGCCGGCCTCCGTCGTGGTGCGCACGGCCGAGAGGACCTCCACGGCCGGCGCCCGACGGTCGACGATCATCGACCCGACCGTCGTCGCTGACACGTTCCCGGCGGCGTCGACGGCCCGCACGCGCACCAGGTGCGTGCCCTCGTCGAGGTCGGCGGTCGTGGTGGTCGCGACGTGGGGCCCGTCCCAGGGCTCCTGCGGCTGGACCTCGAACGGCAGCCAGGTCTCCCCTTCGACGCCGACGCTCGTGTTGACCTCGACGACGACGCCGGCAGTGCCCGAAAGGTCGTCCGACTGGGCCCACGCCAGCGTCACCTCGCCGCTGCGACCGGGGCTCGGCTCGATCGTCGCCTCCCTCGCGGCAGGGGCCGCGCGGTCGAGGCGAATGGCCCCCAGGGAGAGGGGTGAGCCGACCGCGCCCGGCAGCACCACCCGGACGTCGTGGGTGCCCTCCAGGCCGTCGACCGGCAGCACGACCGCGAAGAGGCCGGAGGCGAACGGCGCCGGCATGGTGAGGCGGGTCACCCAGGCGGGATTCCCCTGCGCCTCCCGGCTCGTGACGTCCACCTGGACGAGGAGGGGTCCGGCGGCGGCGGCGACGTCCGCCTGGATCCACACGAGGGGCACGGCGCTCGTCGAGAGCCACGGGAGCTCGCCGATGGGCGCCCGGGCGAGGGCGGGCACCGCGGACGCGGCGCCCGGACAGGCGGCAGCGAGCGCCAGGCCCAGCGCGGTGAGGGCGCGGCCCGCCACGGCTACGGCCGCACCGTCACGGCGACGGTGCCGGATCCGGTCGGCGCGAACGGCCAGCCGAGCTCGGCCGTGACCGTGGCGCGAAGCCGGAACGTGTAGCCGCGTGAGCTGAACGTCCAGGGAATCGAGAAGGTGCCGTCGGCGGCGAGCTGCGCCGTCTTCACGAGCTGCCAGTCGCCGGTCACCGGGTGGCGGTAATGGAGGTCGATGCGCTTTCCGGCGCCGACGCCGAGCCGCTGCGGGGAGGGCTCGAAGCGCCCCCTGAACTCGACCGCCGGGCCGCCGGAGGTGGCGACGCGCGCGGACGAGGTGAGGGTCAGGCGCGGCCGCACCCTGACCCGGACGAGTCCGCCCCTCGCGGGCAGGAGCCGCCCGCCAACCGGGACGCCCACCGAGACCGGGCCGGTCGCGGGGCGGATCCGGAGCCGGAAACCGCCGGCGCGGTCGGTCAGCGTCTGCCCGAGCGATCGCCCCCGGCCCTCGCGCGCCTCGATCCGAGTGCCCGCGAGCGGCTGGTTCCGCCGGTCGCGGAGGCGTCCGTCGAGGATGAGGCTCTGGCCGGCGTCGACGACGCGGAAACCCGGACCGGGCGTGCCAACGCTGGCCCGGACCTCGATCCGCGCGCCCCGGTACCGCTGCGGATCCTCGGCCGGCCGGGCCGCGCCGCCTGCACGGCCCGTCACCGTGAGCCCCCCGATCTCGGCCGAGGCCTGGTTGCCGGCTGCGTCGCAGGCCGTGACCCTGGTGCGGTAGACGCCCGCGGGGAGGTCGCCGACCGGCAGCGCCACGGTCTGGCCGCCTTCGCCGAGCCGCAGCGAGACGAGCGTTCGCCACGGCCCGCCCTCACGGAGGTTCACGGCCACCGTGGTGGGGCACTCCCCGAAGCCGCCGTCGACATCGGTCTGGGTCCAGGACACCGCAGGCGGAGCGGCGCCGAGCTGCAGGTCGGCGATGGCGGGCGGGGCCTGGTCGACGCGACTGCCGCTCTCGGGCTGGGTCTGGACCGCGGCGTTGCCGGCGGCGTCGAGGACGACGAGGCGCATGCGCTGGCTGCCCGGCGGCAGCCGGTCGGCCGGCACGACGAGGCTGCCCGGCCCGGCACCGACCGCCGCGGCCGCGACGGTCGTCCACTGCCCACGGTCGAGCCACTGCGCCGCCGCGGCGACGACCCCCGCTCCGGCGTCGTCTGCGATCCAGCTGACCGTGAGCTCCCGTGAGGCTGCGGCCTGGAACCTGACGTTCGCGAGCGTGGGCGTCGTCGAGTCGACGACCACCTCGCCGCTCTGCTCGGCGGCGAGCGTGGCGCCGGCGGCACCCGCGTTGTGCGCGCGCACGCGCAGCCGGTGACGTCCGCTGGCGAAGGCTCCGAGCGACACGATCTCGCTGCTCGCGCCCGAGCCGACCGCATGCTCCGAGACGCGCTGCCAGGCGCCCTTCTCGGTGCCGTCGGCGGCCGTGTTGACGTCGATCTCGACGGGGCCGAGGCCGGAGCGGTCCTCCTGGTCGTCGTGCACCGTGTAGGCGATCCGGGCGTCCCTGACTGGGGCGTCCGGAAGGCTGTCCAGCCGCAGCTCGGGCGCGATCGTGTCGATCAGCACCGGCGACGGAGCCGTGGCGACGGCGGCGTTGCCGGCGGCGTCGAACGTGATGAGGCGGACGGCGTGAAGGCCCTGGCCGGCCGGCGTCCCGTCGATGCTGGCCTCGCGTTGAAGTCCCGGCCCCGGCGTCCCCTTCAGCGAGATCCACTCGCCGGAGGTGCCGCCGGCCGGCGCGGCGTTGACCTGGAGATAGCTGCTCGCGACACCGCTCATCTCGTCGCTGCTCGACCAGCTCGCGGCGATGCGGCCCGCCTCGGGCAGGGGGACCACGGCGAGATCCACGACGGCCGGGGGCGTACGGTCGAGGTGGATGGCGTCCAGGATCACGGCCGGCGCCGTGCCGTTGCCGTCCAGCCGGAGCTCCAGCGGGTGGTGGCCATCGGGCACGTCGACCAGGTCGAGGTCGGCCGCGAAGTCCCCGACCCCTGCACCGCCGACCCACTTGGACTGGCCGCCGATCAGCAGCGCGGCGCCGGCGATGCCGGCCGCACCCAGGTTGTCGGCGGCCGACCACTCGACGTGGACCGTGGTCGCCGCGCCGTTGACCCACCCGCGGGGAACCGAGCGGAAGCGTCCGGCGGGCGGCGCGATGTCCCGCAGCTGAACCCCGGGATTCCCGATCCAGTAGATGCGCGCGTGCTGCTTCAGGGTCATGCCCTGGAAGAGCGTCAGCTCCGCGTTGCAGAGGCCGTGAGGCAGCGGCACCGAGTAGGGCTTTCCCGGGTTCGGGGACGCGGACATGTCGACGTCGCCGACGGCCCAGAGGCGTCGTCCGCCGCTCGCCACCTCGAGCCCCATGTTGCTGGCGTCCGCGTAGCGGAGCCCTGCGAAGTCGACCGAGGCGATCTCGGTCCCCGGGAGGCAGGACCAGGCCATCCGCCACTTGGGACCCGCGTCCGCCTGCGCGAGCGCCGGCGCCGCGATCCTCCAGATGCCCTGGTCGACGGTCGCCGTGAACTGGGGATCCACGTGGGTGATGGCGCCGGGGCTGCCCGGGAGCAGGCCGTCGCCCGCGAGCGCCGGCGCGGCGGCGACCGCCAGGCCGGCGACGCTCGCGAGGAGCCCGCGACCGACGGCCCGACGGCTCATGGTCCCCACGGCGAGAGCACCGCGCCCGGCCCGCTTCCGGAAGCCCGGCGCGTCGGTGGCGGGGCGGTGGAGGACGATGCGGCCGCCCGCAGCGGGGCGCGCCCGGCGAGCCGCGGCCGCGAGGCGGCGACGGAGTGCGGCCGGAGCCCCGCGGTGGCGCCCCTGCCACGCACGACCACCGTCGGGGGGCGGTGGGCGGGCGACTGCCGGAGCGGGGAGGGTTTGGCCGGAGCCGCCAGCTGGAGCCGCGTCGTCGCGGGCCCCGGCTGCTGGGGCGGCTGGTGGACGGCGCCGAACACGCGCGGCGCCCCGGCCGCGCCGGCCACCGCGAGCGCCACGGCCCCCGCGCCGACCTTGGCGCTGACCATCCCCTGCAGCTCGATCGCGTGCTGCACCACCTGGCCGGCCTTCACCGCGAATCCGGCGCTGATGCGGTCCCAGTAGTTGAAGGCGAAGCTCGGGTCGGGGGGGCGGGCCGAGGCGAGGTGGGTCGCCACGAGGCCGACCGGCACGAGCGCGGCCAGCCCCTGCACGGACTGCCGGCGGGCGGCGAGCGCGGAGCGGCAGGAGCCGCAGTGGCGCACGTGCCGGGACACCTCGCGCGCCTCGGCCTCGGTGGCCTCGTGCTCGGCCGCGCGCTCGAGGGCCGGGCGGAGGCGCTGGCACTCGGCGCCGGCCGCCAGGCGCAGCTGCCAGGCGTGGAGCCGCTCGCGGCCCTCGAGTACGGAGCGCTCGATCTTTCGCATCGAGAAGCCGGTGACCTCGCCGATGTCGGCGTAGCTCGCGCCCGCGCTCTTGAGCATCAGGCAGACGCGCTGCGACTCCGTGAGACCCGCGAGCCCGTCCCGGATGGCGCCGTAGCGCTCGCGCCACTCGGCGACCGCGTCGGGGCCGAGCGCTTCCTCGGCGGCGTCGGTGAGCGTGACCGCGAGGTCCTCGACCGCGGCGGGCGACTCGCGCCTGCGCTTGCGCGAGATGGTGATCGCCTCGTTGCGGATGACCGTGTAGAGCCAGGCCATGAACGCACGTTGCTCGGTGACCGGCGCGCGCGTGAGCGCGATCTCCATCGCGCGCTGGTAGGCGTCCTCGGCGTCGTGCACGGAGGGCGTGTAGCGGGCCGCGTAGCGGATGAGTCCGGGCGCCACGGCCATGGCCATGCAGGCCGCCCGGCGTCGCTCGTCGGCGGAGGGTGATGCGGAAGAAGCGGACACCTCGGCCCCTTGGGGAGAGCGGGCTACGGTCGGTGGGCACCCCGTCTTGCGACGGTGTGCGATCGGGGGGGACGCGGGGGAGCCAACCAGCGCTCCGGCGGGAGCAACATCACCCTTTCGAGTGGTTCGTCCTCGTCGTGATGCGTCGGCGGGGTGATGTCCCGGGAGCTGGGCATGTGGGGCCTCGTCCGGTCGTGGGTCGCGGAGAATGGACGTCCGTCCCGGCCCCCAGCCACCCCCCGGCGGCGTGCCGCGGCCGGCGGAGATCCCGCAAATTGCGATCTTCTCCCCGCCCCGGGGTGTCACGGCGGGTCTCGCCGGGCCTGGGCCGCCCCGCCGTTGCCCCCGCTAGGCTCGGCGCCGATGCCGGACCCGACGCCCGCGGGACACGTCCACGTCGAGAGCCATCGGATCGTGATGTCCGAGGTCGACGTGGCCCAGATCCACTTCACCACCTTCTTCCGCTGGATGGACCGCTCGTTCTGCGAGTGGCTGGCCGACGTGGGGCGGCCCTTCACGCGGTTGCTGGAGGAGGGCCCCGGCATCCCGGTCGTCGACGCGCAGTGCCGCTACGTGGCGCGCGTGCGGCTCGACGACCTGGTCACGATCAGGACCCACGTGGCCGAGGCGGGGCGCACCTCCTTCCGCGTCCGCCACGAGTTCCGCCGGGGCGCGGAGCTGGTGGGGGAGGGGGTGCTGGTGCACGTCTGCGTCGAGCGGGCGAGCCGCCGCACCCTTCCCGTGCCGGACTGGCTTCGCGCCCACGTCCGCCCGGACGCCGGGTAGCCGCCGGCGCGAACTCGCCCGACCCTCGACACCTCCTCGGCACGGATCCGCATGGAGCCGTGACGGGGGGCGCCGCCACGATCCGGCTGGACGCGGGCCGCCCGCGCCCGTCCCACGATCGAGGAGGGGGGAAGCGATGGAGCCGAGGGCCTACGCGTGGATCCTGCCCGGCCGGCTGGCGGTGGCCGAGCGGCCGGGCGGCGGGGGGAGCAGCCACCGCCGGGCCGCCCGGGAGGCCCACCAGGACTGGTGGCGCGAGCGCGGGGTGACGGCGATCGTGTCCGGCATGAAGAGCCGCCACGGGCTGGTCGAGTACGCGCTGGACGACTTCGCGATCCGCTGGCACCCGCTGGTGGACCCGGAGCAGGCGGCGGAGGAGCTTCCGCGCCTGGTGGCGTCGGTGCGGAGGCTGATGGACGAGGACGGGCGGTGCGTCCTCGTGCACGTCAACCGCGCCAACGAGTGGCTGGCCGGCGTGGACGCGGCCCTCCGGCTGGACCTCGGGATCGCGGACGGGATCGAGGACGCGGCCGCCCAGGCGGAGGCGGACGGGTTCCCGGTCGGGCCGCTCGCGCGGCTGCTGGCGGCAGCGGTTCTGGCGGACGCGATGCGGGCGCTGTAAAAGCTTTGCAATGCGGGTGCGCCCGGCGACGGAAGCGTATTGAACGCCGCCGCCGGGGCGGCTTACCCTGGGAGCGCCCGGATCGCCCCGCCCGGACACCGCCGATGAGGGAGCAGACGTCTGACGATCCTCCTCCGCTGGCGCGCGCCCGTCGTGGCGGCGCTGCTGATGGCGCTCGCCCTCGCAGGATGCGGCTCCGCGCAGTCCCGGACGGCTGCGGGGCAGGGGCTGCCGGGCAGCTCCCCCGTCGCGAGCCTCCAGGACGACCGGATCTACCAGCCCGGCGTGGACGTGACGGGGCGGATGCGGACGATGGCCGACCTCGGCGCCGCGGTGGTGCGGGTCGACCTGCGCTGGGACCTGGTGGCCCGCTCACGGCCGGCCGACCCGCGGGACCCCGCCGATCCGGCCTACGACTGGAGCGCCTACGATCGGATCGTCTCGGCCGCGCGCGCGACCGGCGTGCGGATCCTCTTCACCGTCTGGGGCACGCCGGACTGGGCGCGCGATCCCGCGGTGCCGGTGGGCTCGCGCTTCGGCCCCTACGCCGTGCGTCCGCTCAGGCCGGGGGAGTTCGGCAGCTTCGGAGCGGCGGCGGCGGCGCGCTACGCCCCCCTCGGCGTCCACCTGTGGGAGGCCTGGAACGAGCCGAACATCCCGCTCTTCCTGCGCCCCCAGTTCGAGCGCCGGGGCGGGCGCTGGGTGTCGGTCGCGCCCGCGCTCTACAGCTCGCTGCTGCGCTCCTTCTACCGCAACGTGAAGCGGGGCGACCCCCGGGCGAAGATCGCCGGCGCGGTGACGGCGCCGGTGGGCGACCAGTGCCCCTCGAGCTGTCCGCGCTCGCCCGACGCGCGCACCACGGCGCTCGGCTTCCTGGCCGGGCTGGCCGCGCCCGGACGGCGGCCGCCGATGGACTTCTACAGCCACCATCCCTACCCGATCACGACGCCGCGGGACACCAGCTTCACCGGGGCCTCGTACATCGACCTCTACAACCTCGACCGCCTGGAGCGGGCCCTGGACCGCACCTACCTGCGCGGCAAGCGCCTCTGGCTGACCGAGTTCGGCTTCGGCACCCGCAGGGTGCGGGAGTACCCCTTCCACGTGACGCCGGCCCGGCAGGCGGACTTCCTGCTGGATGCCTACCGCCGAGTTCGCCAGGACGGTCGTGTCAAGCTGTTCACGTGGTACTTCCTGCAGGACAGTCCCTTCTGGTCGTCGGGCCTGCTCGACCAGCGCGGCCGCCGCAAGCCCGCGTTCGCCGCGTACTCGCTGCCGGTGGCGGCGCTGACGGCGGCGCCGGCGCCGCGCGGGGCGGCGGTGCGGGTCGTCGGCCAGGTCCGGGCCGCCCGGGGCGCGACGCGTGTGGCGCTCCAGCGGCGGGACCGCGGCGGCTGGCGGCGCCTGCGGCTGGTCCGCACCGCGCGCGACGGCAGCTTCTCGCTCGTCCTGCGCCCGCGCGGCACGGCCAGCTACCGTGCGCGGTGGAGCGGCGTGACGCGCAGCGGCGCCCGGGTCGCCCGGGTCAGCCCGACGTTCGTCCTCCGGGTGCGGTAAGGTCGCTGATCGTGCCAGGGGTCAGAGCGGACGCCGCGCTGGCGGGGCCGCGCCCATGACGACGCGGCCCACCGCCCCACCCACGACGCGGCCGACGCCGACGCCGCTCCCCACGCCCACGCCCGCGCTCTCGCGCGCGGAGCTGGTGCGACGCGACGTGCGCTTCGCGCCGCTCATGGCGCGGCCGGCGCTGGTCCGCGGCGTGCGGCGGCTGCTGTCGGTGCTGGCGCTGGTGGCGATCGACGCCGTCGCGGTGCTGCTCGGCCTCTATGGCGCCCTGGCGTTCAAGCTGATCCTCCAGAACGAGCCGGTGGACTCGGCCGCGATCTGGTCGGTGGAGCAGCAGGGGCTGCCGCTCGCGGCCATCACGCTGGTGCTGGTCTTCGCCAAGAACGGGCTCTACGCGCCGCGCGAGCAGCGGGGCGGCTCGGCGCGTGTGCTCTCCTCGGTGACGCTCGCGACCCTGGTGGTGGCGATCCTGATCCGGGCGAGCGGCTGGGAGTTCAAGACCTACTACATCTTCTACGCCAGCTGGTTCGTGGTCAGCTTCCTGGTGCTCGCCCTGCGCGCGAGCTACGAGAGCATCACCGCGCTGGTGCTCGACTGGCTCAGCTTCGAGCGGCGGGCGCTCCTCGTGGGCTCGCCGTCGCAGATCGAGCCCGTGGCGGTCAGCCTCGAGCGCTCGAAGGAGCACGCCCGCGTCCCCTACCGGGTGGTCGGCCGTCACGCGCTGGTGGCGGGGGTCGGCTCTGAGAACGCCGTCGGCGGCGCCCAGGAGCTGCGCCAGGCGCTCGACCCCCAGGCGGTCGACGAGGTCATCCTCACCGGCCCCGCCGGCCCTGACGCCTCGGTGCTGGAGCTGCTGGAGGTCTGCCGCCTGCGGGGCCTGCCGGTGCGGCTGGCGCCCACGGCGGCGGAGCTCTTGTCGCACTCGCTGCACGCGGTGCCGGCGCTGGGGCTGCCGCTGTTCGAGCTGCGCCCGCCGGTGCTGAGCGGGGTCGCCTTCTACGCCAAGCGGGTGTTCGACATCGTCGTGGCGTCGCTGCTGCTGATCCTGCTGAGCCCCGTGATCGCGGCATCGGCGCTGGCGGTGAAGCTCTACGACCGCGGGCCGGTCATCTTCCGCAGCCGCCGGGTCGGCGTCGACGAGACGGTCTTCGACTGCCTGAAGCTGCGCACCATGCGGGTGGGCGCCGCGGCCGAGCAGGCGGTCCTCGAGGAGTCCAACGAGGCCGACGGCGCCCTCTTCAAGATCCGCCGCGACCCGCGCGTCACGCCGGTCGGGCGGTTCCTGCGGCGCTTCTCGATCGACGAGCTGCCGCAGCTGGTGAACGTGCTGCGCGGCGAGATGTCGATGGTGGGCCCGCGGCCGCTGCCCGAGCGCGACTACGCCCGCCTCGACGACCTGCACAAGAAGCGCTACCTGGTGCTGCCCGGCATGACCGGGCTCTGGCAGGTCGCCGGCCGCGCGCGGCTCTCGTTCGACGAGCTGGTGCGGCTGGACTTCTACTACATCGAGTCCTGGTCGATCTGGCTGGACCTGACGGTGCTGATCAAGACGGTGCCCGCGGTGCTGGGGCGCCGGGGCGCCTGGTGAGGGCAGGCCGCCCGACCTCCGCCGAGCCCGACCCGGATGCCCTGCTCGCGGCCCTGCGCGAGGCCGCCGGACCGCCGCCACTGCCGCCGCTGAGCCTGCCGGAGCCCTCGGCCTCGGCACGCGGCGGCGCCGCCGGGGCGGTCGTCACGCTTGCGCGGCGGGCGGTGCTGCGCCTGATCGCCCCGGAGCTGCACGACCTCATGGGCCAGCTGGAGCGGGACCGCCACCGCGAGCGCGCGGAGCTCCAGCGGCTGGAGGAGCGGGTGGCGCGGCTGGTAGCGGGGCCGGCCGACCAGCCCGGGCGGGGTGCGCCGGCCGCGTAGCCGGCCGGCCCGCGGGGGGCCGGCGTGAAGGTCGCGTTCGTGGTCCAGCGCTACGGCGCCCAGGTCGCCGGCGGGGCGGAGGCGCTCGCCCGCCAGACCGCCCACGCGCTCGCGCGCGCCGGCGACGACGTCGTCGTCTACACGACCACGGCCCGCGACTACCTGCGCTGGGAGCCGCATTTCCCGGCCGGAGAGGAGCGGGATGGCCCGGTGCTGGTGCGCCGCTTCCCGGTCGAGCCGGCCGACCCCGGGCGGGCCGAGGGGCTGCTGCGCGCGCTGGCCCGCCGGCCCGGCGACCCGGCCCTCGAGGCGGCCTGGGCGCGCGCCCAGGGGCCGGTCTCGCGGCCGTTGCTCGCGGCGCTGGCCGGGGGCGGAGCCCGGCACGAGACGGTCGCCATCTGGACCTACCTCTACGCCACCAGCCAGCTGGCGCTGCCGCTGGTGGCAGAGCGGGCCGTGCTCGTGCCGCTGGCCCACGACGAGCCGATGCTGCGCTTCGGCCTGACCCGTGGCCTGGTGGCGCTGGCCG
>JAWVEW010000336.1:0-6052 GCA_033856495.1 Miltoncostaeaceae bacterium
AAGCTGGTCGAGGCGATGGCCGCCGCGAGGCCCGTCGTGGCGAGCGACCTGCCCCGGATGGCCGCGCTCGTTCGCGCGGCCGGCTGCGGGCTGCTCGTCCCGCCCGACGACCCCGACGCGCACGCCGCTGCGCTGGACCGCCTGCTGGGGGACCCCGAGGAGGCCGCGCGGCTCGGCGCCGCGGGCCGGCGGGCCTTCCTCGCGGGTCTGGGCTTCGAGAGCCAGGCGGCCAAGCTCACCTCCCTCTACGCCGAGCTCCTGGGGAGGTAGCGGCGCTGGCCCGGGTGCTCTACGTCTCCCAGTACTTCGTCCGCGACGACCAGCCGGGCGGCGTACGCCACTGGCACCACACGCGCGCCCTGGCCGAGGCCGGCCACGAGGTCAGCGTGGTGACCTCCTTCGTCCAGCACAAGGAGCGGACGATCGCCGAGCGCTACCGCGGCCGGCGGGTGGTGCGGGAGCGCGAGGAGGGCATCGATGTCTGGCGCGTGTACTCGACCCCCGGCTACGGGCGGGACATGCGCTCGCGCCTGGCCAGCTACGGCACCTTCGCCTGGTGGGCCCTGGTGGCGGGGATGCGCGCGGCGCGGCCCGACGTCGTGGTCGCCTCGTCGCCCTCGCTGCCGGCCGCGGCGGGGGCGGCGCTGGTGGCCCGGGCGCGCGGCGCGCGCTTCCTGCTGGAGGTGCGCGACCTCTGGCCGGACTCGGCGGTGGCGATGGGGCTCGTGAGCGACCCGCGCACGATCGCGCTGGCCCGCCGGCTGGAGCGCTTCTGCTACCGCCGCGCCGAGCGCGTGGTGGCGCTGACGGAAGGCATCCGCGACGGTGTGGTCGCGGCCGGCGTGAGCCCCGCCCGGGTGACCCTCATCACCAACGGGATCGACCTGCCGGAGCCGGGAGCGACGTACGTCACGAACGGCGCCGCTCCCGTGCCGGCCCCCGACGACGCCTTCGTCGCCATGTACGTCGGCCAGCACGGGACCTACAACGCGCTGGGCACCGTGCTCGACGCGGCCGAGCGCCTGGGCGGGGAGCCCGGAATCCGCTTCGTGCTCGTCGGGGGCGGCGACCGAAAGTCAGCTCTCGTTCAGGAGGCGCAGCGGCGGCGCCTGTCGAACCTCTCCTTCGTGGATCCCGTGCCCAAGCGCGAGGTGCCGTCGTGGCTCGCCCGCGCCGACGCCTGCCTCCTGCCCTACCAGGACCGGGCGCTCTTCGCGGGCGCGCTGCCCAACAAGGTCTTCGACTACCTGGGCGCCGGCCGGCCGATCGTCGCCTCCGCGCCGGAGGGCGAGCTCACCCGGCTCGTGCGCGACGCGGGCTGCGGCCTGAACGCGCCGCCCGAGGACGGCGCCGCCCTCGCCGACGCGGTCCGGCGCCTCGCCGCCGACCGCCCGGCGGCCGAGCGGATGGGTGCGGCCGGGGCCGCCTACGCCCGTGAGCGCTACGACCGCCGGGTGCTCGCCGCCCGCTTCGTGTCCGTGGTCGAGAGCCTTGCCTGAGGCCGGCGCGGGGGCGCCGCCGGCGCCGGTCGGCGGCAGGGCCAAGCGGGCGCTGGACCTGGCGCTGGCGCTGCCGGCCGCGGTCCTGCTCTCGCCGCTGATGGCCGGCGTCGCGATCTGGGTCCGGCGCGACTCGCCGGGGCCGGCGATCTTCCGCCACCCCCGGATCGGCTGCGGGGGGCGGCCCTTCACGATGATGAAGTTCCGCACGATGGTGGTGGGCGCGGAGCGGATGGGCGCCGGCCTGGCGGTCAACCACGGCGACCCCCGCATCACCCGGGCCGGCCGGCTGCTGCGCGCGCTGTCGCTGGACGAGCTGCCGCAGCTGTGGAACGTCGTCCGCGGGGACATGAGCCTGGTCGGGCCCCGCCCGACCGTCGCCGCCCAGGTCGAGCGCTACACATCGCGCCAGCGCCGGCGCCTCCTCGCCCGCCCCGGGGTCACGGGCCTGGCGCAGGTGAGCGGCCGCGCCAGCCTTCCCTGGTCGCGGCGGATCGAGATCGACCTCGCCTACGTGGACGGCTGGAGCCTGCGCGGCGACCTCGCCATCCTCGCCCGCACCGTGGCGGTGGTGCTGGGCCGCGGCGGCACCTACAAGGGCACGACCGGCGGCTTCGACCTGCCGCCGGTCGTGGCCGGCGCCGACGGCGCGCGCCCGGAGGTCCGGGGTGGCTGAGGTGAACGTGCTGCTCACCTGCGCCGGGCAGCGGGTGGACGTGGTCCGGGCCTTCCGGGAGGCGCTGGCTCGCGGGCCCCATCGCGGCCGGGTGCTGGTCAGCGACCTCGACCCGCTCGCGCCGACGCGCTTCGCCGCCGACGGCGTCGTGGCGCTGCCGCCCGTGACCGCCCCGGATTACGCGGACGCCGTGGCCGCGGCCTGCGCCGCCGAGGGGGTGCGGGCGGTGCTGCCGTTGACGGACCTCGACCCGGTCGTGCTCGCCGGCGCCGCGCCCGCCCTGCAGGAGGCGGGGGCGCGGGTCTTCCTTCCCGCGCCGCAGGTGACGCTGGGCTGCCAGGACAAGTGGGCCTGCCACCTGATGCTCACGGAGCGCGGCCTGCCCTCTCCGCCAACCTGGCTGCCGGGCACGATGGACCCCGCCGAGCTGCCCTACCCGGTGCTCGTGAAGCCGCGCCTCGGCTTCGCCGGGCGCAACATCTACCGCGCCGGCGACCCCGACGAGCTGGCCTTCTTCCTGCGCTACACGCCGGCCGCCAGCGTGGTGCAGCAGCAGCTGCCGGGAAAGGAGTTCAGCATCGACTGCCTGGGGAGCCTCGACGGCCGGGCGCTGGGCGCCATCCCCCGCTCGATGCTGCAGAGCAAGGGCGGAGAGCAGGTCAAGGGCGAGACGCTCGCCGACCCGACGCTGGAGGCGCTGGCGGCGCGGGCCGTGGAGGAGCTCGGCCTGCGCGGGCCGAGCACGATCCAGTGCTTCCGCGAGAACGGCGCGGTGCTCGGCATCGTGGACATCAACACCCGCTTCGGCGGCGCCTTCCCGCTGCCCCAGGCGGCCGGCGGCGGCTACCCCGAGCTGATCCTCGGAATGGCGGCGGGCGAGCGGCCCGAGCCCCGGGTCGGCCGCCACCGGGCGGGCGTCGTGCTGACCCGCTACCTCGACCAGACGCTCCTGCGCCGCGAACCGGGCGGGCTCGCCCCCGCCGGACCGGACCGTTAGCATCGCCAGCCGCTTGGACCGAGAGCTCACTCTCCGGGACTACGGCCGCGTGCTCTGGAGCGGCCGCTGGCTGATCGTGGCGACCGCGCTCGCCGCGGCGGCGGTCGGCCTGATCCTGACCTTCGCCAGGCCGACCGAGTACACCTCGACCGCCCGGGTGGCGTTGGGGCAGCCCACCACGAGCTCGGGCGTGCCCGTGCAGACCTTCACCACGAACCCGAGCACGGCCGCCGGAGTGCTGACCGGCGACGACATCGTCGCCGCGGTGGCGCGCAGGGCGGGCGTGAGCGAGAAGCGGATCCGCGACAACGTGAGCTTCTCGATCCCGCGCTCCCCCGGCGCCTCCGCGGGCAACCAGCCGGCGGTCGCGGAGATCAGCTTCACCGACGGCAACTCGAGGACCGCCCAGCGGGTGGTCGACGCCTACGCCGACGCGGTCCTCGCGAAGGTGAGCGCCCCCTACGCGGAGGTGCTGCGGGTCTCGGTGGCGCGGCGCGACGCGGACCGCGCGCGCCAGCAGCAGCTGCTGGCCCAGCTCCAGGAGTACGCGAAGCAGCTCCCCGGGGCGGGCGCCAGCGACCGCATCACCCTGCAGTCCCTCCTGTTCTCGGCGCAGAGCCAGCTGCAGACGGTGCAGCTCGACCTCGCCGACGCCGAGTTGATCGTCGCCAAGGCGCTGCAGATCGAGCAGCCGCAGATCATCGCCAAGTCGAACGGCGCCACCTCCTCCTCGAGCGTCGGCAAGCGGGGGAGGACCGTGGTGCTGGCCGCCATCATCGGCCTCCTGCTGGGGATCGTCGTCACGTTCGTCTGGCGGGGCAGCCCCGCCGGCCGTGCCGCGAAGGACTAGTGCTCGCAGGGCGCTGGCGCTCGTCCTCGGGGCGGGCGCCCTCGCCGCAGCCGGCTGCGGCGGCAGCGTGGAATCCCCGCCTGCCACGACGCAGCAGCCGGCGCCGGCGCCCACCCAGCCGCCGGCACCGGAGCCCGCGACGACGAAGCCGCAGGGCGGCGACGTGACGGTGCGGGTGATCGACGGCGACACCGGGGCGCCGCTGGCCGGGGCCCTGCTGCGCGCGGTCGGCCCCCCGAACCCGGCCACCGCCGTGGCGGGCGCCGACGGCACCGCCACCCTGCCTCCCGGCACCGGCATCGTCCGGGCGCGCGCCGCCGCGCACGATCCCGGCGGCGCCACCGTGCGCGCGGGGGCGGCGGTCATCCGCCTCTACGACCCGAGCCTCCAGAGCCCCCAGTACGGGGGCGGCCCGTCCCGCCATCGGACCGTGCCGGCGGTCGTGGCGCCGCCGCCCCGACCCGGCAGGGCGCCCGACTGGACCTTCGACGGCCGCACGCTCGCCGAGTTCCCCCCCGCCGTCGACGCCGGGCTGGTGATCCACGCGGTGAACTCCGGCCGCGTGTTCGCGCTCGACGCCCGCACCGGGGAAGTCCGCTGGGCCCGCCGCCAGCGGGGGTACATCGCCGCCTCGCCGGCCATCGCCGGCGGGCGCGTCTACGTGGCCTCGATGGACGGGAGGCTCACCGCCTACCGGCTCAAGAACGGCGAGCAGGTGTGGCAGATGTCCACCGGCAGCCCGATCGAGACCTCGCCGCTCGTCGTCGGGGAGGAGCTCTACTTCGGGACGTGGAGCGGCAGCCTCTACGCGGTGAACCTGCGCAGCGGACGGGTGCGCTGGACGTACCGCGCGAGCGGGGCGATCAAGGGCAGCGCGGCGCAGGCGGGCCGGCTGGTGATCGTGGGCGACTACGGCGGCGTCGTGCACGGCATCGACCGCGCCAGCGGCCGCGAGGTGTGGCGGGCGTTCGGGACGAGGTTCTACGGCGGCCCGGGGGTCAGCGGCAGCACGGCGGTGATCGGCGACGTCGGCGGCTCGGTCCTCGCCGTGGACGCCCGCACCGGGCGCACGCGCTGGCGCGTGGCCACGGGCGCCTACGTGTACTCGAGCCCGGCGATCGCGGACGGCACCGTCTACATCGGCTCCTACGCGGGACGCTTCATGGCGATCGACCTGGCGAGCGGGCGGGTGCGCTGGTCCTTCGACGCCGGCGGGCGGATCTCCGGCTCGGCCACCGTGGTCGGCCGCGTCGTCTACACGGCGGTCCTTGCCCACCCCGGCCAGGCCAAGCGAACGTGGGGTCTCGACGTGGCGACGGGCGCGGTGCGCTACCGCGGCGACGACGGCCGCTACTCCCCGGCGGTCGCGGCCGGACGCACGCTGTACCTGGTCGGCTCCCGGCGGCTGTATGCCTACCGGGCCCCCGCGTCGTAGCCGCCGCTTCCGCCTTGGCCTGGGCGGCCTCGGCGCGCTCATCGCCCTGGCGGCCGGGATCGTGGCGCTGGGGCTGGCCCTCGGCTGGTTCGACCGCGGCAGCGTCGTGGGCACCAGCAGGGGGTTCGAGCCCTCGGCGGGGCCCCAGGGCGCCCCCCACTCGGACGCCTGGCCCGAGTACGGCTACGACGACATGCGCACCCGGGCCAACCCCAGGCTGCTGCTGGAGCCAAAGCCCTTCGTCGAGGCCTGGCACTACGACGCCGGCTCGCTGCTCGAGTTCCCGCCCGTCATCGACGCCGGCCGGGTCGTGGTGGGCACCAATCGCGGCTTCGCGCTGGCGCTCGACGGGCGCACCGGCAAGCTGCTCTGGCGCCGGCGGCTGCGCGGGCAGATCGCCTCATCGCCGGCCCTGGCCGGACGGCTGGCGCTCTTCACCACCACGGCGGGGCGGGTCACGGCGCTCGACGCGGCGACCGGCCGGCCGACCTGGAGCGTCGCGCTGGGCGCGGCGGTGGAGTCCTCCCCGCTGGTCGCGGACGGGTCGGCCTACGTCGGGACGCTGGCGGGCAACGTGATGCGCCTCTCCCTGCGC
>JAWVEW010000337.1:0-4981 GCA_033856495.1 Miltoncostaeaceae bacterium
CGAGCCCGAGTTGGTGCCGCCCTTGATGTCTGTGCCGGGCGAGCCCAGGAGGAAGTCCGGGGCGCCGTCGCCGTTGACGTCGCCGGCGCTCGCGACGGCGGCGCCCAGCGAGTCCCCGGCCTTGGCGCCGTCGATCTCGATGCCGTTGACGCCGATCATCGAGAGGTCGAGCAGCTTCTGGCGAGCGCCGCCGAAGATGATCCAGGCCGTTCCGGAGCCGTTGCGGTCGTTGTTGCTGGCGCCCGGCGCGCCGATCAGGATGTCCATGACGCCGTCGCCGTTGACGTCGCCGGCGGGGCCGACGGACGAGCCCGTGGCGTCGAAGTTGTCGGCGCCGTCGATCCGATAGCCCTGGGTCGGTGCCAGCGCTCCGAGATCGATGAGGCCGGGCGTCGCCGGCGCGTAGAGGATGTAGACGGAGCCCGAGTTGTCGCGGGCGGAGTTGCTGGCCTCCGGCACGCCGACCGCGAAGTCGGGGCGCCCGTCGGCGTTCTGGTCGCCGATGTTGGCGATCACGATGCCCGCCTGCTCGGCGGACAGGGCGCCGTCGAAGCGCGCCGTGAAGCGGCTCGCGGTGTCCAGCACATCCGCGCCTGCCGCGGCCGGCAGGGCGAGCGGGAAGGCGAGTGCGAGGCCGCCCAACGCGGTCAGGCGCCAGGCGATGGCCGCGCCGGCGCGCTGGCGCGGGCGCGAGGGGTGGATGGGGGGGTCGACACCGCGTCCACCGAGGGTCGAGCGCGTTCGGCGTGGGATGCGCAAGAGACTCGTTCCGTGACTTGTGCGCGCGCGAGGAGGGGGCCTTGCGGCCGGCGCGCTGGTTGTCGGTTCGAGCGAGGTTAGCTGCAGTCCCCCATGCTGCCCATCCGGCCGGTCGCGACCTTCCCGCCGGGAGACCCCGCGCGGCCGCTCCCGCACCTCTTTTCGGCTCACGACATGCGGTCCAGGAGCTCGAGGGTGGCGGTCAGCTCGGGGCCCGCCCGCCCGTGCAGCCGCACGTGCGCCAGGTCGTCGTAGGGCGTCTCGCCCTCGGTGAGGATCGCGAGCCGCCCGCCGCGCCGCAGCACCATCGCCGGCAGCTGGCTCACCGGGGCGACCTGAAGCGACGAGCCCACGACCAGCATCACGTCGGCGGCGGCCGCCGCCTCGTACGCGGCGTCGATCGCCGCCTCCGGCAGCGCCTCGCCGAACAGCACGACCGTCGTCTTGAGCTGGAAGCCGCAGTCGCAGCGCGGCACGCCGTCGGGGGCGGCGTCGGCGCGGCCGACCACCTCCTCGAGCGTCTGCCGGCCCCCGCACTCGAGGCACTCGCCCGAATCGATCGACCCGTGCACCTCGATCACGTCGGGGCTGCCGGCGCGGGTGTGGAGCCTGTCGATGTTCTGGGTGACCAGCGTGCGGACGATCCCCCGCCGCTGGAGCTCGGCCACCGCCCGGTGCGCGGCGTTGGGCTCGACGCCGGACAACATGTCGATCCGGGGCCGGTGGAAGCGCCAGAACCGCTCCGGCTCCCGCATGAAGGTCGCCATCGAGGCCACCTCCATCGGGTCGTAGCGCTCCCAGAGGCCCCCCGCCGAGCGGAAGTCGGGGATTCCGCTCTCGGTCGAGATCCCCGCGCCGGTCAGCGCCATCGCGGCTCGGGAGCCGGCCAGCAGCGCGGCCAGATCCTGGGCCGAGTGGGCCATACCGCAATCCTACCCATCCACTAACCTACCGCCGGTGCGCGCCGATGGACGCCAGCCGGCCGAGTTGCGGCCGGTCGAGATCATGCCGGGCTTCCTCGAGACCGCGCAGGGCAGCGCCCTCATCTCGATGGGTCGCACGCGGGTCATCTGCACCGCCTCCGTGGAGGAGCGGGTGCCGCCCTGGCTGCGCGGCCGGGGCCGCGGCTGGGTCTCCGCCGAATACGGGATGCTGCCCGGCTCGACCGGGGCCGAGCGCAAGCCCCGCGAGGCCTCGCAGGGCCGGCAGGAGGGGCGAACGGTCGAGATCCAGCGCCTGATCGGCCGCTCGCTGCGCGCGATCGTGGACATGGAGGCGCTCGGGGAGCGCACGGTCTGGGTCGACTGCGACGTCATCCAGGCGGACGGCGGCACTCGCTGCGCCGCCATCTGCGGCGGCTACGTGGCCCTCCAGCAGGCGCTCTGCGGGCTTCGCGACCGCGGCCGCCTCGCCGACCTGCCGCTGCGCGACTCGGTCGCGGGGGTGAGCGTGGGGATCGTGGCGGGGGAGCCGCTGCTCGACCTCTGCTACGCGGAGGACTCGGCGGCGGAGGTCGACATGCACGTCGTCATGTCCGGCGCCGGGCTCCTCGTGGAGGCCCAGGCCACCGCCGAGGGCGCCCCCTTCTCCCGCGCGGAGCTGGACCGGATGATCGACCTGGCCACGGCGGGGATCCAGACGCTGACGGCCGCCCAGACGCGCGCGACGCTCGCGGTCCGCCCTCCGGTCGCCCGCGCGCTGCCGTGAGCCGCACCACCGCGAGCGCCGGGCCGGGGCGGAAGGCGGTCCTCGCCACCGGAAACCCGGACAAGGCGCGCGAGCTCGCGCCGCTCTTCCCCGGCCTCGAGCTGGCTCCGGCGCCAGCCGGGTTCGACGCCGACGAGACCGGCGCCACGCTGTTCCAGAACGCCCTCATCAAGGCAGCCGCGCTGCGCCCGCGGGCGCCCGCCGACGCGGTGGTGATCGCGGACGACTCCGGCCTGATGGTTCACGCGCTGGGCGGGCGGCCCGGCGTCTTCAGCTCACGGTACGCCGGCGCCGACGCCACCTACGAGGACAACTGCCGTCGCCTGCTGGAGGAGCTGGACGGGCGCTCGGATCGCCGTGCGGCGTTCGTCTGCGTGCTCGTGGCGCTCTCGCCCGACGGGGAGACCCTCGTCGCGGTGGGCTCCTGTCCGGGCGACATCGCGCCCTCCCCGCGGGGCGAGGGCGGCTTCGGCTACGACCCGGTGTTCACGCCGGCCGGCAGCCGCCTGACGATGGCGGAGATGAGCCCCGACCAGAAGGCCGCCGTCTCGCACCGCGGCCGGGCGGCGCGGCAAATGGCGGCGCTCCTGGGGCTCGCGGCGTGAGCACGTCCGCTCCGAAGGGAGCCGGGCCGCCGGCGGCGGCGCCCCGCCCGTTGTCCTGGGTGGTCACGGCCATCGTGGTCGGGTGGCTGGTCGTCTACAACGCGCTCCGCATCGCCGGCGACAGCCCGCGGCGGGCGGCCGTCATCGCGATCGCCCCCGGCGTCGCCCTCGGCATCGTCCTGTTCGGCCTCGGCCTGCTGGCGCGGCGGGCGATGATGCGGCGAGGGCGCCTGCCCATGCGACGCACCGAGCCCATCGGCCCCGGCGTGCTGGAGGCCGGCCGGCGGGCCGGCCTGCGTCCGGCCGCCCCCTTCCTCGCCCTCGGTGCCGCAGCGTCGGTGGGCGTCGGCGTGCTGCTGGGCGCCGACTGGATCCAGCTCGCGGCCGCCGACCGCAGCTCAACCAAGCTGGCGCTCGCGCTCTGGAACATCGTGGTCGGCATCTGGCTGGCCGCCGAGCTCGGGCACCTGCTCCAGGGGCACGGGGACGGCCTCGACTCCGTGGCGCTCGGCGCCGTGCTGACGGCCGTCCTGGGCGGTGTGGCCCTGTCGCGGTCGATGTTCCCGCCCGCCCAGGTGATCCTGATCATCGTGCTCGGGGCGACGGCGGCCGCCTGCCAGGTGGTGCTCTGGCGGATCACGGGGTCGCGGCTCGCGGCCGCCGGGGCGGCGCTGTGCGGCCTCGTCGCCGCGCTGGCGCTGGTCATCCCGCTCGCAAGCGGTTGAGCGTCCGGCTGGTGTGCCCGCTCTGCGGAGCGGTGGTCTCCGATGGTCCGGAGCCCACGCCCGGGCGCTGCCCGGGCTGCGCCGCGCGCTTCGAGGGCGGCGCCGAGAGCGCGACCGGCGCGGTGGCGGCGGCGCTCGCGGCGCTCGGCGCGTCCGACCTGCCGGCCGAGGCGGTCGCCCGCCGCCTCTTCGAGCTGGACCCGGAGGGCGAGCTCGCCCGCCAGGCGGCCATCACCTCGGACCGGCGGGACGGCTTCTACCGGTGGTGGGTGTTCCTGCGCGAGGACGGGGAGCCCCTCCCGGCGCTGCTCGACCGCCTGGCCGCCGCCTCTTCCTGAGACGCCGTTCAACGGGAGTGGCGACCGCCGCTCCCGGTCGGATATCCTGGCGCTTGGCACTCGAACGTGGCGAGTGCCAAGCGCGGCTCTTCCGGAGCGAGGAGCGGCCTCACAACGTTCGACACCCGGGAGGGTCCCACATGAAGCTCAAGCCGCTGGGCGATCGCGTGATCATCAAGGCCGTCGACCAGGAGCAGGTCACGGCGAGCGGGCTCGTGCTGCCCGACACGGCCAAGGAGCGCCCGCAGCGCGGCAAGGTGCTCGCCGTCGGCGAGGGGCGCTGGGGCGAGGACGGCGCCCGCGTGCCGCTCGAGGTCCAGGAGGGCGACGAGATCATCTACGCCAAATACGGCGGCACCGAGATCAAGCTCGACGGGGACGACGTCCTGATCCTTCAGGAGCACGACATCCTCGCGACGGTCACCGGCTCGCCCGCGAAGGCCGAGGCGCCCGCCAAGAAGCCCAGGGCCGCCTCGACCCGCAAGACCGCGGCCAAGAAGTAGGCCGCTTCGTCCGGGCGCAGCGCGCCCGGACGTCCGGCCGCACCGCAGAGGGCGCCGGCGCGCCCGGCTGCTCTCACCTTACGAAAGGACGATGCGTTCATGCCGAAGGATCTGAAGTTCAACGAGGACGCGAGGCGCGCCCTCGAGCGGGGGGTGAACATCCTCGCCGACGCGGTGAAGGTGACCCTCGGCCCCAAGGGCCGCTACGTCGTCCTCGACAAGAAGTTCGGCGCCCCCACGATCACCAACGACGGCGTGACGATCGCGCGCGAGATCGAGGTCGAGGACCCGTTCGAGAACCAGGGCGCGCAGCTCGTGCGCGAGGTGGCCACGGCAACCAACGA
>JAWVEW010000338.1:0-4770 GCA_033856495.1 Miltoncostaeaceae bacterium
CTGACCAGCGCCGGGGCGAGCGCGGTCTCACCGAGCGCGCCGCCGAAGCCGCCGGAGGCGAGTGGCGGGAGCCCGGCCGGGGGCGCGGCCCCGGCCGCCGGCGGCGGCGGCGGCGGCTCCAAGGCGAAGGTCCCGGCCTTCGTCCCCTCGATCGAGGGGTGGCGCGGGTACGCCTCGCTCATCATCGTCATCTACCACTGCGGGGTCGTCAACGCGTTCCCCACCCTCGACGGGGGGGTCGGACGGGCGATGCTCGTGTCCGGCTTCCTCGCCCTCAACTTCTTCTTCGTGATCAGCGGCTTCGTGATGTTCCTGCCCGTCGTCCGCGCCGGCGGCGAATTCGGGAGCGTGCGCGCCTACGCCGTCCGCCGGGTCGCACGAATCGTCCCCGCCTTCTACGTCAGCATCGCGGGGATCATCGTGTTGTTCCCGTGGGTCACCCCGCCGGGAGCGCCGACCTTCTGGTTGAGCGAGCGGATCCAGACCCTGCTCGCGCACCTCACCTTCCTCCACTGGGAGGTGCTCAGCGGCACCATCGACGGCTATTACGGGGTGCCCGGCCTGCTCGGATTCGGCGTGAACGGGCCCTACTGGAGCCTCTCGGTGGAGGCGGTCTTCTACGCGCTGCTGCCGATCTGCGCCGGCCTCTACTTCCGCCGGCCGTGGATCGGGCTCGGGATCGCGCTGGTCCTGTCCACGCTGTGGCGGGCCGCCTCATGGCGCGTCCCGAACCTGATGGACCCGAAGACGACGACTCCCGGCGAGGCCTTCGAGGTGGGGAGCCATCTCGCCGCCCAGTTCCCGGCCTACATGGGCAACATCGCGCTGGGGATGACGGCGGCCTGGCTCTTCGCGGTGATCGTGCGGAGCGAGCCGGGCAGCCGGCTCGCGCGAGTGCGCGAGCGCGCCTCGCTGATCCAGGCGGCCAGCCTCGCGGTCCTGCTCGTCACGATGTGGCTCGCCGGCCGGGACGGCCTCTACCCGCTCTGGGGCACGGGGCCCTACAACCACTACCTGCGCGACACGCTTCCGGCGATCGCCTTCACCGTGCTCGCGGTCGCCTCCGCGCTCTGCGCCGGGCGGGCCCGCCTACTCGCCGACAACCGGCTGGCGCGATGGCTCGGCCAGATCTCCTACGGCACCTACGTCTGGCACGTCATCGTCATCGTGTTCCTCGTCTGGACCGTCGGCTGGCTCCCCGAGAACTCGACCCTCGCGTGGCTCAAGTACATGGCCGTGGTGATCCCCACGGCGCTGACGCTCGGCTGGCTGTCCTTCAGGTTCGTCGAGCGGCCGGTGATGGACGCCGCGCGCCGCTACCTGAAGCGCCGCGCGGCCGCGAAGGTTCCGCCCGCGCCGTTGGACACCCCGACCCCCTCGGGCCAGATGTCCTCCTGAGGCGCCCGGGAGGCGGGGGGCGACACGCCCAGGTGGGCGAGGAGCTCGCCGAGGGCGAGCGCGACCTCCTCCCGCCCGCCGCGGCGCGAGGGGTCCTCGGGAAGCCGCGCCAGGAACGCGGCGGGGAGCGCCTCGTCCGCTCGTTCGACCTCTGCCGCCGAGCGGCACAGGACCGCCTCGACGCCCTCGAGATCCTCGCGCCGCGCGTCCTCCGGCAACCCGAGCAGCAACCGGGCGGCCGCGGCCTGAGTCCGCCGCAGCGGCTGGGCGAGCGCGCGCGCGGCCCCGAGCGCCGCGAGCATCACGATGCCGTAGTGGCCGCTCCGCTCCTGGAGCCATCCGGAGGGGTCGCCGCCGGTGTCGGCCACCTCGACCCCGGCGTTCTCGAGCGGTGCGGCGGCCGCGCGGACGGCGGGCTCCCGCGACGGGAGCAGGGTGACGCGCACCGACGGCCAGCGGCTGGCGAGCACGCTGCCCACCAGGGCCGGCAGCCCGTCGTCGTCGGGGATCCGGTCCACGACCACGAGCACGCGCTCCTCAGCGCGCGCGTCCCGGCCCAGCAGGGCGAGCCGCCGGGTGATCGTCGGCTGGAGGGTGGGGCGGGGGGCGAGCGTTTCGGCCCAGCGATCCGAGAACGTCGAGAGGTTCCTCAGATAGAGCTCCATCGCGCGGTCGGAGCCGCTCGAGGCGCTGACGGCGTGCACGACGACCGACCGCGGCTCGTACACGATGCGCCCCCCCCTGGCGGCCAGGCAGAGGCAGAGGTCGACATCCTCGAAGTAGGCCGGCGCATAGGCGGGGTCGAAGCCCCCGACGGCGGCGAAGGCCTCCCGCCGGACCATCAGGCAGGCGCCCGACCCGTAGTCGATGTCGCGCCGGAAGCGGTACTCCGCCCGCCACGGGTCGTCTCCGGCGCCGTAGACGAGGACCGAGCCGTCGCGCCAGACGATGGCGCCGGCCTCCTGCAGCGAGCCGTCGAAGTTCAGCAGCCGGGGCGACACCGCGGCGACGTCCTCGCGCTCCAGCGATTGCAGCATCGGGGCCAGCCAGCCGGCGCGCACCATGGCGTCGCTGTTCAGGAACAGGAGGTGACGTCCCAGCGCGCACGCGGCGCCCTGGTTCGCCCCCGGGCCGAAGCCGTGGTTGGCGCGGTTGAGGATCACGCGGGCGCCCCTCACCTCGTCGGCCAGACGCTGCGGCGTCTCGTCGGGCGAGGCGTTGTCGACGATGACGACCTCGTAGTCGCCCTCGGTGTGATCCCGCAGCGCCCGCAGGGCGCGCTGGGTCCAGCGCCACTGGCCGTAGGTCACGACGATCACCGAGACCGTCGGACGGCGGCAGGAGGGGAACTGGATCATCAGCCTCCGCGCAGTCGGCGCCGGAGCGCCGCAAGGGTGCGCAGCGGCGCCATGAGGCGCCAGCTGCGCGAGCGCACCATCTGGTCGAGCTGCCGGTGCGTCTCCTCGAGCAGGGACGCCAGCCGCTGCACCTCGGCGCGCTGGGCGTCCAGGTCGGCGGCGAGCACTCTCAGCCGTCGCTCGTCCTCCATGCGGAGCTGCTGGAGGCGCGCCTCGTGCGAGGCCCGCCTGAGCTCCGCCGCGCGGCTCTCGGCGAGCTCGCCGAGGAGCTCGTCCACGCGCGCGCGCCGCTCGACGAGCCGAGCCTCGAGCTGTGCGACGGCCTCCTGGCGCCCGGCCGCCAGCCCCTCGAAGTCCGCAGCGCGGGCGCGCGTCTCCAGGATCGTCTCGTCCCGCTCCATGACCGCCCGGTGCATCTCCTCGCGCAGCGCGGCCCGGTCGTAGCGCTCGCGGGCCAGCTCGTCCACGCGGCGCCGGTGGGCGCGTCTCAGCAGGTCCAGCGTGCGGCGCATTTCCCGGACCTCGGAGGACGGGGTGGGGCGCCCGCCGCCGTCGCCCGCGACCGGCCCCCCGTCCGCGGCCAGCCGCTCCCAGGCCGCGCGCTCGGCGACGTCCGCGATGCGGTCGAAGTGCGCGTCGAGCCTCGCGGTCAGCGACGCCGGCGTGGCGCCGGCCGCCGGCGTGCGCGCAAGGCGCTCGAGCTCGGCCGCCAGGCCGGCGGCGTCGGTCACCCGCCCGGTCCGGCCGTCGAGCGGCTCCAGCACGGCCCGTCGCTGCGGGCTGTCCTCCGGGTCGAGCATGGTCACGGGCCGGCCGTACGCAGCCGCGACCGCGGCGAGCGCCGGCGAGGTGGCGATGACGCCCCAGGCCTCGGCCACGGCGGCCATCGCGTCCTCCACGGGAGCGGCCCGCAGCCGGTGGACGCGCCCGGGCAGGGCCTCGGCGAGGCGTTCGGCCAGCGCATCGTCGCTGCGGCCCCCGCTCGCCGTCTCGACCAGGACGACCTCGACGTCCCCGCGCAGCTCGAGCGCGCCCGCGATCGCGCTGGCGATCCGGTGGGCATGGGGCGCGAGCCGCGGGTCGTCCTCGACCGCGAGCGCGCCGGCCGGGGGAACATGGCCGACCAGGCGCAGGTGGGCGAGCCGACGGTCGAGCACGGCCGTGCTGAAGCAGCGGGGCGCCAGCAGCGCCGGGTGCGGCACGACGGCGATCTCCCGCTCGACGCCCGCCGCCTCCAGGCGCCGCCTGGAGAGCTCGTCCCGCACGGAGACGTATGGCCGGTGCGCCAGGACCACGCGTGCGCGGGAGGCCTGCGCGGCGCCCAGGTCGCCCGGCACCTCGATCGCGTGCCACAGAACCGGGCACAGCACCTCGAGCTCCGTCCCGAGCCCCTCGACGAAGAACGCCTCGGAGGCGTCCGGCCGCGGCCCGTCCAGCTCCTCCGCGGACGGCTCCCCGCCGGCGCGCCGGAGCCCGCCGACCACGACCACGCTGTCGAGCTGCTCGGCCAGGCGGGCCGCCCGCTCCAGGCTCCAGGCGCCGAGCGGGCGCAGCGGGCGCTCGGGATCCATCACGCGGGGGCGGTCGCCGACGGGCGAGTACGCGGGCGCCTCGGCCGCCGGCAGCCGGCGGCGCAGCTCCGTCTGGGCGACGCGGATCGCCAGCACGCCGTCGAGGTCCTCCTCGTCGAACGGCCCCCACAGCCCGATGCGCGGCGTCACGCGGGCACCCGCCGCGGCGCGGGGGGCCCGGCAGCCCGGAGCGCTTGGCGGACGGTTCGGGTGACTGGCGGCCGTCGCGTGGCGGGTGTCATCGGCTGGACCTTATCGCCTCCGCAGGCACGGGGCGCCCCGCCGCGGACCCGACCGAACCGGCCGCCCGCAGGCACCGCTCAGGCCCCGATCGTGGCCACCACGGCGTAGTCGGGCTGGGTGCGGCGGTCCTCGCGCAGGACGCCGGAGCCCGAGGGGAAGCTCACCAGCGCCGAGGCGAAGCCGTGGGAGCGAAGGAGCGC
>JAWVEW010000339.1:0-11918 GCA_033856495.1 Miltoncostaeaceae bacterium
GAAGATGAGCTGGTCTCGTTTCACAGTGGGATGTTGCCGTGCTTTCGCTTCGGCTGCTCGACGCGCTTGGTCTGGAGCGTGCGCAGCGCCCGGATCAGCTTCGGCCGTGTCTGGTGCGGCTCGATCACGTCGTCGATGTAGCCGCGCTCGGCCGCGGAGTAGGGGTTGGCGAAGTGGGCCTTGTAGTCGTCGATCAGCTTCTGGCGGCGCTCGTCGGGCGTCGGCGACTGGCTGATGTCCTTGCGGTAGATGATGTTGACCGCGCCCTCCGGGCCCATCACCGCGACCTCCGCCTGCGGCCACGCGAAGTTGAAGTCGGCGAGCATGTGCTTCGAGTTCATGACGTCGTAGGCGCCGCCGTACGCCTTGCGCGTGACCACGGTCAGCTTCGGCACCGTCGCCTCGGTGAACGCGTAGAGCAGCTTCGCCCCGTGGCGGATGATGCCGCCCCACTCCTGCGAGGTCCCCGGCAGGAAGCCCGGCACGTCGGTGAAGGTGAGGATCGGGATGTTGAACGCGTCGCACGTGCGGACGAAGCGCGCGCCCTTCTCAGACGCGTTGATGTCGAGCACGCCCGCGAGCTGCGCCGGCTGGTTGCCGACGATCCCGATCGGGCGCCCGTTCAGGCGGCTGAAGCCCACGATCAGGTTCTTGGCGAAGTGCTCGTGCACCTCGAAGAAGTCGCCGTCGTCGACGATCCGGGCCACCACGTCGCGCATGTCGTAGGGCTTGTTCGGGTTGTCGGGGACGATCGAGTCGAGCTCGAGGTCCATCCGGTCGGGGTCGTCGGAGGGCTCGACGCGCGGGGGCGTCTCGAGGTTGTTCTGAGGCAGGAAGGAGAAGAGGTAGCGGGCGTCCTCGAGGCACTGTTCCTCGTCGTCCGCGGCGAAGTGCGCGACGCCGGACTTCGTGTTGTGCGTCATCGCCCCGCCGAGCGACTCGAAGTCCACCTCCTCGCCCGTCACGGTCTTGATGACCTCGGGGCCGGTGATGAACATGTGCGACGTCTCCTTGACCATGAAGATGAAGTCCGTCATGGCCGGGGAGTAGACGGCGCCGCCTGCGCAGGGGCCCATGATCACGGAGATCTGGGGGATCACGCCGGAGCACTGGACGTTTCGGACGAAGACGTCGCCGTAGGCACCGAGCGATACGACGCCCTCCTGGATCCGCGCGCCGCCTGAGTCGTTGATGCCGATGACCGGGCAGCCGATCCGCGCGGCGAGGTCCATCACCTTCACCATCTTCTCGCCCATCGCCTCGCCGAGTGAGCCGCCGAAGACCGTGAAGTCCTGCGAGAACAGCGCCACCGGCCGGCCATCGATCGTGCCGTGGCCCGTCACGACGGCGTCGCCCCAGGGGCGGTTGTCGAGCATGCCGAAGTCGCTCGTGCGATGGCGGACGAAGGTGTCGAGCTCCTCGAAGGAGCCCGGGTCGACCAGCTTCTCGATCCGCTCGCGGGCGGTCAGCTTGCCGCGAGCATGCTGCTTCTCCTCGGCCTGCGGGTTCGTGTGGACGGCCTGCTCGCGCAGCTCCTGGAGCTGGGCGAGCTTCTCCTCGTAGGTCTCAGGCGACTTCTGGCGCATTGGGGCCGCAGGTTACCCGGCGCGCTACTGGCCCCCGTACCAGGGGAGGCGCCCGCCGGCGCGGTCGATCACCTTCCCGAGCAGGTCGCCGACGGTCCCCGGGTGGCTGGCGGCCACGTTGTGGTTCATGCCGGGGTCGCGCCGGAGGTCGAACAGCTTGAAGTTGCCGGGCCGGTTCCAGCCCCAGAGCATCCACTGGCGCGAGCGGATGAAGAACGAGTCCGAGTAGCCGCCCCATGCGTAGTCGCGCGTGGGCAGCTTGTGCCCGCGGAACGGGCGGGAGAGGTCCACGCCGTTCATGTGCTCGGGCCGCCGAACGCCCGCCATCCGCAGCAGCGTCGGGCCGATGTCGTGCGTGGAGGCGAAGTAGTCGCTCGAGTCGCCGGCCCGGCGGCGCTCGGGGTGCACGAGGATGAGCGGCACGCGCGTGAGCGCGGGGTAGAGCGCCGTCTGGACCTTCCCGGTCCAGCCGTGCTCGCCGTGGAGGATGCCGTGGTCGCCGATCAGCGCGATCACCGTCTCGCGCTCGAGGTCGAGCTCGTGAAGGCGCTCGATCAGGTTGCCGAGCCAGTGGTCCGTGAGCGTGACCTCGGCGGCATACAGGTCCCGCATCCGGCCGATCACCGGGCCGCGCTGGCTGGAGCTCAGCCAGTTCTCGGCGCGGCCGTACTGGGGCATCGAGGGCTCGGGGCCGTCCCAGCCGCCGTACTGGTCGAGGAAGCGCGCCGGCGGCGTCCAGGGCTCGTGCGGCTCGTAGGTGTCCACGACCAGCGCGAACGGGCCGGACCGGCGGGCCGTGTCGTTCAGCTCATGGAGGGCGTTGCGGAACACGCGGCCGGCGAACGTCTTCTGGATGCCCTCCCAGGGTCGGCTGTTCGCCAGGTAGAGCGCCACGCGAGCGCGCGTCTTGGCGTCGTCGTTGGCCGGGTGGAGCCAGTGGCGGAGGATGTGGTCCGGCACGCTCGACGGCGGCTGGTTGCCGCCGATCTGCCCACCCGTCCGGACGAAGCGGTTGAGGCTGTGGCGGAAGCGGGTGTAGCCGGGGGAGTAGCAGAGGAACGGGTTGTCACTCACGTAGGAGGTCCGGTAGCCCGCGCCACGCAGCGCGGCCAGGAAGGACACGTCGGGGCGCTTCAGCGGCTCCCACCCGGGCGCCTGGATGAGGCCCGGGCGGTCGTACCAGCCGCGGAATGGGAACACGCGGCGACCGCCGAGGATCGAGTTGCGAGCGGGGACGGTCGGCATCGCCTCGGGGAACGCCTCGGTGAAGCGGAGCCCGCGGCGCGCGAGCGCGTCCATGTTCGGGGTCCGCACCCAGTCGTCGTAGACAGCGTCGGCGCGCAGCGAGTCGATGACCAGGAGGAGGATGTTGGGGCCGTCGGGGCGCTGTGCGAATGCACCCTGCTCGAGCGCGGCCACGTCGAGCGTGGCCGCGGCGGCCGCCGCAGCGGACGTCCTGACGAACCGCCGGCGTGTGACGGGACCGCTCATGCGACTACCGACAGTGTCGCGGCAGCGCGACTTCGGCGCGACTATCCGCGCGAAAACGGCCGGTGGTGAGCGGCGCCGAGCGCGTCAAGCGCCCCATCGAGAACGAGCCGCGCGCGCTCGAGCTCTGGGTCCGGATCGGGTTCGACGGCGATCGGCTCCGGCTCGGGCTCGACCGGCTCGGGGTCGGGTTCGACCGCGGCCGGCTCGGGCTCCGTCAGTCCGGGCGACGTTCGTGCCCGGAAGAGCCAGCCCCAGAATCCGCGCCGAGTCTCTTCGGTCTCGACCGCCGTCTCGGGCTCCTCGATGACCGGCTCGGGCTCGGGCTCCGGCTCTGGCTCTGGCTCCGGCTCTGGCTCTGGCTCCGGATCGGCCCCCTGGGGCAGCTCCGCGTGCAGGGTCACCTTGGTCCCCCATCCGGAGGGCTCGATTGAGACGGTGCCGCTCGCGTGTTCGCCCTCCCAGGCGACTGTGTGCTCCGGCTCGAGCTTCGTGATCTTGATCTCGCCGAAGGCGCCGAGGTGCTTGGCGAGGCCTTCGACCTCGCTCAGCTCCTCCCACAGCTCGGGCGGTGACTTTACGAGGGTGCGCTTCGCGGTTAGGTCCGGCATTGACCTCGCTTTCGATCAGTGCCGCCGGTCTCCTCCCGCCCGGAGGACCGTGAACCGGATGGACCGCGCGAGGGACACGTTCCCGGCCGCGTCGGTTGCCGTGAGGATCGCGACATAGCGCCTCGGGCGCAGTCGGTGACCCCGGAGCCGACCGCTGAACGTGATCGCATTCGCGCCCGCCGGCAGGTCGTCGCGCTTGATCGTGCCCATGCGGTGACCGTGGAGCCGGCGGCGTCGGACCACAATCCGCACGTCCGCCGCCTCGGACAGGCGGAAGCGGAACTTCGTGGCTCCGCGACCTGGCCGGAAGCGCCGGTGGGTCATACGGAAGCGCTTTACCTCTGGGTTCGTGACGTCCTGCGGCGGCGTGCAGCACAGTGGCGGCGGAGGCGGAGGTGGCGAATAGGGCTCGCTGAAGAGCGAGAACTCGTTGAACTCGTGGGCTGGCGGGAGCATGAGGAACTTCTGCAACACGATGTCGAAGGCGCCGAAGGCGGCAGTGGTGTTGTTGAAGAGACCGACGAATTCACCGGAGGAGTCGAGAACGCACCTGACCTCCTCCATATCGGCGTCGTTCGCCGGCGCGATATCGATCGGCTGTGGAGGCGACACGCTCCGGTCGAGGAGGAAGATGTCCCGCTTCGGCTTTGCTGCCGAGCGCCGCTTGTCGAACCCGAACACCGAGCCATCGCCGTCGAGGCAGGCGTGCTCCTCATCCGCGGTGGCGTCGTTCGGGAACCCGGTGTCCAGCCTCGCGCTCAAGTCCTGCACATAGGGGTCCGCGCCCATGTCGAGGTCGTCGACGCAGTTGCTGTCGTTGCAGGTGGTGCCGAGGAAGAGCCCATTGCCGGACAGGCGGGTCTGCCGGTGCCCGTTGTTGTCTGCAAAGCCGACGTCGACGAACGCGCCCGTCGCGCTGTTGTAGACCAGCGCCGGACCGTTGCCGTTCTGGTCGAATGCGATAAGGCCGGTGTTGCTGACCGTCAGGCCCCCTGGGTTGGCATAGACGTCTATCCCCGGAAGCGGGATCTGGGCGTTCGTTGCCCGATCCAGGAGATGCAGCTTGTTGTCAGCGTCGTTGAACACGATGTAGCGGCCATCGAGCGACATGCCATACCGGAAGGCGTCGGCGTTGGGCACAAGCACCGGGGGTGGCTCCACCTCGGCCTCGGTCTGCTCGTCCCAGAGATGGAGCACCCCGGTCCCGTCGGCGTTCTTGTGGACGTACGAGATCACCGGCTCGCGCGCGGCGAAGGCGGCAGTCGGCAGGGCGAGCAGCAGGGCCAGCGAGGCCAGCACCCAGCGAGTCATGGCCCCACCGTAATCCCTGCGAGGCTACGCCGCCAATGCTCGGCGACGACCTCGGCGAACTGCTGGGCCACCGGATCCCATCCGACCACAGCCGGCCCGTGCTGGCGGACCAGTACGCGGCGCGCCTGGGCGCTCGCCGCGTCGTGGACCTGGGCTGCGGCGCCGGGGATTCCGTCGACCTGTTTCGCTCGGTGGATGCCTCCGTGAGCTGGGTGGGGGTCGACATCGAGGCATCCCCCGAGGTGGCCGAGCGCACCCGCGCCGACGCCGAGTTCGTGACCTTCGACGGCCGCACCCTCCCCTTCGAGGACGCGACCTTCGAGCTCGTCTACTGCAAGCAGGTGCTCGAGCACGTCGAGCACCCGCGCGAGCTGGTGGCCGAGGTGGCGCGAGTGCTCGAGCCCGGCGGCCACCTCGCAGGCTCGACCTCGCAGCTCGAGGCGTTCCACTCGCGCAGCACGTTCAACTGGACTCCCTACGGGTTCACGCGCGTAGCGGAGGACGCCGGGCTGGAGGTGGTGGAGCTTCGCCCGGTGATCGACGGCTTCACGCTCGTGGCCTGGCGGGCACTCGGCCTGCCGAGCTTCTTCCACCGCTGGTGGGCGCATGAGTCGCCGCCCTACCGCGTGATCGAGCTGGCGGCCCGCGCGGCTCGCCTCGACGCCCGCACGCGGAACCAGATCAAGCTGGTCCTGTCCGGGCAGTTCGCCTTCTTGGCGCGGCGCCCGGAGGCGCGCTAGGCCTCGGCGTACTCGCCGAACTCGTCGCGCATCACGCCGCAGACCTCGCCGAGCGAGGCCCGTTCCTTCAGCGCCGCGCGCATCGGGTCGAGCAGGTTGGCGTCACCGCCGCACGCGGCGCGGAGCTCCTCGAGCCGGGCGTGCACGGCCTGCTCGTCGCGGTCCTCCTTGAACGCCTTCAGGCGCTCGACCTGCTGGCGCTCAGACTCGGGGTCCACGCGCAGGATCTCCACCTCGTCGACCTGCTCGGTCACGTACTCGTTCACGCCGACGACGATGTCCTGCTTCTGGCGGTAGCGCTCCTCGTACCCCCACGCCGACTCCTCGACCTCGGCGCGGATGAAGGGGATGCAGTTCACGGAGCCGCCCATCTCCTCGACGCGGTCGATCAGCGCCTGGGCCGCCTCCTCGATCTCGTCGGTGAGCGCCTCGACGAAGTACGACCCCGCGAACGGGTCCGCGGTGTCGGCGGCGCCCGACTCGTGGGCGAGGATCTGCTGGGTACGCAGCGCAATCCGGGCGGCCGTCTCGCTCGGGAGGGCGAGCGCCTCGTCGAAGCCGTTGGTGTGGAGCGACTGGGTGCCGCCCGCCACCGCCGCGAACCCCTGAAGCGCCACTCGAACGATGTTGTTGTGCGGCTGCTGCGCCGCGAGGGTGACGCCGCCGGTTTGCGTGTGGAAGCGCATCTTCAGCGAGCGCTCGTCCTTCGCGCCGAAGCGCTCGCGCATGATGCGCGCCCACATCCGGCGGGCGGCGCGGAACTTCGCCACCTCCTGGAAGACGTTGTTGTGCCCGTTGAAGAAGAAGGCGAGCCGGGGGCCGAACTCATCGACCTGAAGGCCGGCGTCGATCGCCGCCTGCACGTAGGCGATCGCGTTGGCGAGCGTGAAGCCCACCTCCTGCACCGCCGAGCACCCCTTCTCGCGCATGTGGTAGCCGGAGATCGAGATCGTGTTCCACTTCGGCACCCGCTCGCGGCAGTAGGCGAACAGGTCGGTGGTCAGGCGCATCGCGGGCCCCGGCGGGTAGATGAAGTTCCCGCGCGCGATGTACTCCTTGAGGATGTCGTTCTGGGTGGTGCCGCGCAGCTCGACCGACGGCACTCCCTGCTCCTCGCCCACCAGCTCGTAGAGCAGCAGCAGCACGGACGCCGGCGCGTTGATCGTCATCGACGTGGACACCTCGTCGAGCGGGATGCCGTCGAAGACGCGGCGCATGTCGTCGATCGTGTCGATCGCCACGCCGGTGCGGCCGACCTCGCCCTCGCAGAGCGGGTCGTCGGAGTCGCGGCCGAGCTGGGTGGGGAGGTCGAACGCCATCGACAGCCCGGTCGAGCCGTGCTTGATCAGGTAGTGGAAGCGCTCGTTGGTCTCCTGCGCCGTGGCGTAGCCCGCGTACTGGCGCATCGTCCACTTGCGGCTGCGGTACATGTCCGGGTGCACCCCGCGCGTGAACGGGTACTCGCCCGGCTCGCCCAGCCGCTCCGGGAGCCCGGGCGCGACGTCGTCCTCGGTGTAGAGGCGATCGATCTCGATCCCGGAGTCGGTGAAGTGGCGCGGGTCGTCGGGGCCGACCACCGGCGCGATCGTCGGCTTCTGCTCACGCCGGGTGGCCATCGGGGCGATTATCCCAAGCGAACCCAGCGCGCCTTCGACGGCACGCCGTCGGCGGTCAGCGCGAACAGCATGTACCAGCCCGGCGGGGCGACGTTGGCCGTGGGCGGCGCGGTGACGGTGGCGCCGCCGGAGGTGGGTCCCACGGTCAGCGGCAGCAGGCGCTGATTCATGTCGTTCGCGTGCGTGACCGCCGAGGGCGCGGCCAGCACGGCGCGGCTGACGGCCGGGCCCGACGTCTTGATCGAGAAGCTCTCGCCCCAGCCGATCCTGCTCGGGGCCGCGGTGAGCGCCGGCCGCTTGCCCTTGAAGAGGTACGGCGGCGAGTAGATCTCGCCGGTGTCGCCGAGCGGGTAGCCGTCGGCGCCGCCGCCGTGCGGGTAGTAGTCGTCGCCGGCGGACCACACGCGGCCGTCGGGCAGGAGCAGCGCGGTCGAGTGGTAGGAGCGGTCCTCGCGCTGGGCGGGCCCGAGCCGCCAAGTGCTCGTCACGGGGTCGAACAGCTCGACCTGGCGCCGGCGGTGGACCCGCCCGGACTCGCCCGGCGCGACCACGGAGTACTCCTGCGCGGCGCCGAACTCGCCCGCGCCGCCGCCGACGGTGACCATCGACAGGTCCGGCAGCAGCACCGTGTTCATGTTCATGCGCGCGACGTTCAGCGGCGCGTCGTCGACCCAGTGCGGGCCCTCGAGCCCGCTGCCCGAGAGCGACCAGTCGAAGGTCTCGGTCGTGTTCGTGGCCACGTCGCCGCTGGTGCCGACGCTGTCGTCGGTGTAGTCGAGCCCGCCGATCAGCGTGACGCGGCTGGGCACGTTCGGGCCGTCGGGGCGCAGGACGCCGGTCCCGTAGCCGCGCTCGTTCGGGAACGCGTCGTCGGGCGACTTCTCGTCGAACGAGTTGTCCGGATTGGCCGGGCCCCAGGGCTCGGGGTCGTTGGGCGAGAGGACCCACGAGTCGTAGCCGCCCGGGCCGCCCATGAAGACCTCGCCGTTGGGCATCAGCCACAGGTGCGGGTAGAGGCCGGGGCTGCGCGAGTCCTCGGGCTTGACGAGCTTGAAGTGCCCGTCCCTGTCGCCCGCCGACGGCGGCGTGTAGATCTCGATCGTCTTCGACTTGCGCTGCGAGCCGAACTGCGTGTAGCCGGACAGGATCACGGTGCGGCCGTCGCCGAGCAGGACCTGGCTCGGGTACCAGCGGCCCTCGGAGCCCTTCGGCCGGCCGAGCCGCTGCCACTTCTCGGTGCGCGGGTCGAACAGGAACGCCTGGTTGCGGCCGGCGAGCCGCGGCTCGTCGGCGAGGTTCCCGCCCACCGTCAGGATCCGTCCGTCGGCGAGCGGCGAGAGACCGGAGCAGTAGATCGGCGCCGGCGTCTTGCGCGTGCGCGGGTTCCGGTCCGCGTCGATCCGCGGCGGGTAGACCTTCGTGAACGCCTTGCGGCCGTAGCCCTTGCGCGGGTTCCACAGCCACGCGACGCTGTTGTTCTGCGACTTCGTGCCGTCGCTGCCCGCGCGCGTGTAGCCGTAGTAGAGGATCTTGCCGGTGTGGAGCAGGGCGGCGTGGATCGCGTAGCCGTGGCCGCCGCCGTGCAGCCGGAATGGCGCCCTCGTCCACTTGCCGACCTCGGCCGGTGGGCCGGTGGCCGCGCCGGCCGCGAGCGTGCGGCGCGTGACGCCGCGCTCGCGCCTGCCGGCGGCTGCGCGCTGCGCCTGGCTCATGGCGGCCCAGCGGCGTGCCGCCGTGCGGGCGACGGCGTGCTGGGCGGCGTGCTCGGGCCCGAGCGTGGCCTCCTCGTAGGCGCGCAGCTCGGCCTCGCCGGCGCGCGCGGTCACCGGGAACGCGAGCAGAGCGGCGAGCCCGGCGAGCGTTGCCATGCGGCGGAGCACGCACTCAGGATGGCAGGCGGGCCAGCGGCTGCGCCGGGGCAGGTCGATCGCGCCCGTAGCATCCCCACGATGCAGGTCACCGTCCGGCTGTTCGCCCAGCTGCGCGAGCGCGCGGGCACCGGCGAGCTCTCGATCGAGCTGCCGGACGGCGCGCGCGTCCGCGACGCCGTCGACTCGCTCGGCGACATCGCGGGCGGACTCCCGGTGGTCATGGCGGTCAACCGCGAGTACGCCGACAGCGACGCCCCGCTGGCGGCGGGCGACGAGCTGGCGCTGATCCCGCCGGTCAGCGGCGGCGAGGCGGCCGTGTGGGCGCGCGTCTGCGACGAGCCGCTGTCGGGCGACGCGGTCGCGGCCCGGGTGCGCGACCCGCGGGCCGGCGCCGTCGTGACGTTCTGCGGCGTGACGCGCGACGTGGAGCGGCTCGAGTACGAGGCCTACGCGGAGATGGCCGAGCCGCGGATCGCGGCGATCCTGCGCGAGGCGATCGAGCTGCACGGCCTCTGCGCGGCGGCGGCCGAGCATCGCGTGGGCAGCGTGCCGCTGTCGGAGCCAAGCGTGGTGGTGTCGGTGTCCGCGCCGCACCGGGAGGCGGCGTTCGCGGGGGCGCGCGCCGTTATCGACAGGATCAAGGCCGAGGCCCCGATCTGGAAGAAGGAGGTCGAGGGCGACGAGGAGCGCTGGGTCGAGGGGACCGCGCCCGCCGGCTGACGCGCTGCGCGCCCCGCCCGACGAGCACGCGCCGCGCCGCCGGTGAGCGCTATCGCTCGACGAACACCGCCGCCGGGCGCGAGGTGTCCACGTGCATCGCCACCAGCCCGGCCGGGTTGACCGGGACCGGCGCGGGCGCCGTGTAGCGCAGCAGCGTGAAGGTGGTGCCGAAGCGCTTCTCGACCAGCTCGAAGCCGGGCGCGGGCGGGGGCTGATCGGCGGGGCGCGGCGGCGGCCCCGGCCGCGACTGCGTGATCCTGCGCAGCGGCATGCTCACTAGGTCGATCTCCCGCACCGCCGTGCCGGCGCCCGGCATCGCCTCGAGCTGCGGCGCGTAGTAGCCGAGCGGCACAGCCGCCGTGCTCGGGCTCACGACCACCGCCCGCGGGGTCGCGTCGGCCGGTTCGAGTGCCTCGGCCACGCCGCGCCAGTCGTCGCGCTGGAGCGTGCGGTTCGTGGCGACGAACACAACCGTCGACCCGCACACGAGCGTGAGCGCCGCCGCGGCCGCCAGGCCGGCGCGCCCCGCGCCGCGCGCGCCCAGCCCGGCGGCGACCGCCACCGCGAGCGGCAGCCACCCGACCACGACGTTGCGCGTGTCGAAGTAGTCGGGCCCGGCGAGCGCGGGGATCACGAGCACGACGGCCCCGACCACGAGGCCGATCCGCGCGGCACGCCGCTCGCGATCGTCGCCGCGCGTCCAGACGAGCCACGCCGCGAACGCGACCAGGAGGCCCGCCACCACGGCGCTGGCGACCTCGCCGGGCGCGTCGAACCCGACCAGCAGCTGCTTAGGCGTGCGGGCCACCCGGTAGCCGAGCGGGACGTCGTCGATGAAGTCCGCCAGGTCGAGCGAGCGCTGGTGCAGGAGCAGCGGCGCCAGCGCCGCCTGGACGGCCGCGAGCGCCCCGAGCGCGGCGGCGACAGGTCGCCGGTTGCCCGTGGTCGCGAGCAGCCAGATCCCCTCGGCGCCGACGAGGAAGACGGAGAAGTAGTGCGTGGCCAGGGCGAGCGCGGACACGACCGTCCACGCGACCAGCGTGCGCCGCCGCGTGTCGCCGGTCAGGAGCCGGGCGAAGAAGAGGAACGAGAGGCCGCCGATCAGGATCACGAGGGCGTAGGCGCGCGCCTCCTGCGATTACAAGACGTGCACCGGGTTCAAGGCGGCGAGCGCCGCCGCGATCAGCCCCGCGCGGGGCGTGACGAGTCGTGCGGCGGCGGCGTACGCGACCGGGACGAACGCCGTGCCGGCCAGCGCCGACAGCGACCGCAGCCCGACCTCTCCGGTGCCGAAGACCTTCGCCCACAGCCACGCGATCACGTAGTACAGCGGCGGGGTCGACTCGCTGTCGGGGATCCGCCCCAGCATGTCGAACAGGTCCATCCGGACGAGCCCCGCGGTGACCGTCTCGTCGTACCAGAGGCTCTGCAGGTCGAGGGTCGCGAAGCGCAGCAGCGCCGCCAGCGCGGTCAGCCCCGCGAGCAGCTGCAGCTGGCGACCGCGCATCGGCGGGAGCTTACGGTTCGAGCAGCTGCACGTCGTAGGCGCCGACCGCGGGGTCCGCGGTGACGATCGGCACGTCGAGAGCACGGGCCTGGGCGACCAGCAGGCGGTCGAACGGATCGCGGTGGAGCGGGGGCAGCGAGGCGACCGCCAGCGCGTGGGAGTGCTCGACCGCGAGCGGCCGCGCGCGCACCGCCCGCATCCGGTCGGGCACGTACCGCTCCGGCGGCTCGGGCAGCGTCAGCCGCCCGAGGGCGTGCTTGATCGCGATCTCCCACGCGCTCGCCGCCGAGACGAGCAGCTCCGTCCGCGGGTCCTCGATCAGCGCGAGCTGGCGCCCGAGCCGCTCGGGCGCGGTCTGGAGCCAGAGGAAGGCGTGGGTGTCGAGCAGCGCCCTCAGCGTTCGAAGCCCTCGAGCACGTCGTCGGCGAGCGGGGCGTCGAAGTCGTCGGGGACCGTGAAGCGCCCGCG
>JAWVEW010000340.1:0-4099 GCA_033856495.1 Miltoncostaeaceae bacterium
CCGGCCTGACCGGCACGGCGGGATCCCTCTGCCTGCGCTTCGGGATCTTCCTGGCGGGCCGGGCGTCCGCCCGCGACCCGCGCGCCAGCTTCGCGCTCCAGCGGGCCGGGCAGGGCGGCGCGGACGCGGTGGGCCGCTCGGCCGTGACGGGCCCGGGAGGGCGGAGGGCGACGGGAGCCTGACCTCAGCCTGAATCCACCGATCTGTTCCAGATGGGCCGCGGGTGCGGCCTTGCAAGGGCGATCGCGCCGATGTGCCGTGCACCCGCCGCTGCCGTGCGATGCGCCATCGGCGGCGCGATTACGGCTGCAATCGGTGGATTCAGGCTCAGCCTGGGCGAAGGCGGCGGGCGTCGCGCAGCACCCGCCGCGCGCAGTTCCAGCCGCCCATGCCGTGGACGCCGCCGCCCGGATGGGTTGCCGCCGAGCAGAGGTAGAGGCCGCGCAGCGGCATGGCGTGGCGCGCCCAGCCGGCGGCGGGGCGGAAGGGCCCCTGGTGGTCGAGGGCGCTGGTGCCGGCGTTGACGTCGCCGCCGACCAGGTTCGGGTTCTCCGCGGCGATGTCGGTCGGCGCGCGGACCGCGAGGCCAACGACCCGCTCGCGCAGCCCCGGCGCGTGCGCGTCCAGCAGGTCGAGGACGCGCTCGGCGAACGGCTGCCGCGCCGCGTCCCAGGAGCCGCCCGGGATCTGCCCGCCGGCGTCACCGCGCGGCCGGGTCGGCGCCTGCATCTCCACCCACAGGGTGTGGCAGCCGACGGGCGCCCGCGTCGGGTCGGCGACGCTCTGCTGGCCCACCACGAGCAGGGGGCGCGCCGGCAGCAGCCCGCGCCGGACCTCGAAGGCGGAGCGCGCCATGGTCTCCAGGTCCCCCGTCAGGTGGACCACGCCGCAGCGCTCCAGCCCATCGAGCCGCCAGGGCGCCGGCCCGTCGAGCGCGAGGTCGAGCTTGAAGACGCCGCTGCCGTGGCGGAAGCGGGCGATCTCGGCGACGAACGTGCGCGGCAGGTGCTCCTCTCCCACCAGGTCGCGCGCCAGCGCCACCGCGCCGACGTCGGCGACCACCGCGCGCCGGGCGCGCAGCCGCTCGCCGTCGTTCGTCACCACCCCCGCCGCCCGGCCGCGCTCGATGGCCACGCGGGTCACCGCGGAGCCCGTGACGATGCGGCCGCCGGCCTCGCGCACCAGCGCCGCAAGGGCCTCCGCGATGGTGGCGGCGCCGCCGACGGGCACCGGCATCCCCTGGTCCTGGCCGACCATGGCGAGGACCAGCGCCTGCGGGACGCTGCCGGCCTGGTCGACCGCGAGGTCGGTGTGCGTGGCGCCCGACGCGAGCAGCGCCCGCGCGCCGGCTCCTTCGAGGAGCCGGGTGGCCAGCGTCTCCACCGGCTCGAGGAGCGTGCGCGCGGTGCGCAGCGACCCGCCGAGCCCGCCGGCGCGGAGCAGCCGCAGGCTCGCGCCGAGCGACGGGATGGGCGCCACCATCGCGGCGAGCAGCGCCCGGCCGGCGCGCTCCCACCAGCCCCAGAGCGCCCGCCAGACGGCGCCGTCGGCCGGCGCCGCGGCCGCCAACGCGAGCGCGGTGCGCTCGGGGTCCGCGTGGCAGAGCGCGCCCGTGTCCGGGTCGACGAGGGCCGCCTGGGGGATGGGGAAGCTCGCCCAGGCCACGCGCGCGTCGAGGCCCAGCGCCCGGAACGGCGGACAGGCGTGGAGGATGCCGAAGAACGCGGCGCACGGATCGTGGACGTAGCCGGGCAGGGTGAGCGCGGCGCTGCGGACGGCGCCGCCCGGGACGTCGGCCCGCTCCACGACCGTCACCGACCAGCCGGCGCGGGCGAGCAGGGCGGCGGCCACGAGCCCGTTGGGACCGGCGCCGATCACGATCGCGTCCGCCGTCTCCATCGACGCGCAGTCCATCATGACGGGCGCCGCCGGCGTCCGGCGCACCGGCGAGATGGCCGAAGAGAGCACCTCTCGTTGCGCTGGCGCACGGCCGCCAGGAACGTGTTTCGGGCCAGATCGTCGAGACTCGCGCCCGCGACGGGATCCACGAGCGAGTGACCCCCGCGACGCGGCTGGACGCCGCCGCGCGCCAGATGGGGCTCGCGGGTCCACCTCGTGCTGCCGCTCGAACTGCGGGCCCGCGGCGGCCGTGGCCTTCCAGGGGCCTGTCCGACGACGGCCCCCGCCCATCAGCCTGGGCCCACCGGGTACATGCGATCGATGTAACACCACACCCAATGCTCGCCGAGTTCATACGACTGGATCACGGGGTGGCCCGTGGCGGCATAGTGGGCCGCCGCGTGCTTGTTCTTGGAGTACTCACAGCAGCCCACGTGGCCGCAGGCGAGGCACCGCCGTAGGTGGATCCACCCGTCGCCGAGCGCGACGCACTCCGGGCAAACCGAGGCCACCGGCTCCTCCAGCGCCTGCCCCGGGCGGAAGTGCGAGCACACCTGGTCATTGGGCGACCAGGCACGACGCCATGGCCGTCCCATCGGCGGACGCTGGGTCATCGCAGGACGCACTCGGTGCGACCGCCCCCGTGTGCTCGTGGGACGGGACCGGCGTCACACAACGTGGACAGCACGATCCGGTCCGCGGGGGCGAAGGGCGAACTCACCCGGATCGCCGTCGGGAATTCCGAGGACGAGCTGTCCCACGTCTCGATCGTCTCCCGGTGCGCGCGGAGTTCCCGGACGAGCCCGTCGCGCAGCTCCGAGCACGAATGTGCTGGGGGTAGCTGTGCGCCTCGCTGTTTGCGCTCGCCGCCTCGAGAGCGACACCGCCGGAGCTGTCGCGGCTGGTCATGACTTCTCTTTCAGTCGCCCCGCTCGCAGGGTCTCCTGGACGGTATTGCCTTCTCGGGCTCCACTTCAACTGATCCGTAGGCGATCGCTCTCAGAGAGGCGCCCCCTGGGGAGCCACCCACCAGCGTTGCGATCCGGGGACGCGCAAGGATGGAAAGCGCGGACCACCGCCACATCCGGGCAGGCTGCGACGGTCGCCGGCAGCGCACGGCGACCGGGGCGATGGAGCCGAGCGCGTCACCAGCATCTTGGGGTCCCAGTACGCATTGGAGCCCTCGTTCTCTGCGCTACGCCGTGACCTTGGGCACCGCGTCAACCATGACGCCGACCAGCAGGCAGGGCTTGTCGGAGCGGTTCTTCCACCCGTGGTTCGTGCCGCGGATGATGACGCTGTCCCCGGGCGTCATCAGCACCTCTTCCTCGTCGGTGACGAGGTAGATCTCCCCGATGATGCACGTGATGCAGTCGAGCGTGTTGGTGCGGTGCATACTCGGATGCCGTTGGAGGTCTTCTTCGCTGGGCGCGATGGGCTGCCTGACGCGTTCGTTGAGCTCGGCGAGCACGCTCCGCTGCTCGCCGGGGTCGGCGGGATCGGGCGAAATCTCCAGCGCGCGGTAGAGCAGTCCGTTCGCGAGCGGCTCGCGTGTCTCGACGATGCTCGAGCGGTCGCCGAGCATCCTGTTGTCGGCCGGAGTCTCCGCGGTTGCCCACAACGTGGCGCGCCAGAAGAAGCCCGGTCTCTGCTGCACGTTCGTGGCCTCCGTCTCCAGGACGGCCGAGCGTCCCGCATCGTTGGGTCCGACGACGTAGCGCTTCCAACGTGACATGGGGACCGCCCTGGTTGCTCTCTGCGGGGGGTGGCTCGACGGCGCTCAGCCGGTTCGACTCGCAGCCTTGGCGATCGCGCGGTCGAGCGCGGCGGCCGGCTGGTCCACCGTCCGGCCGTGGCCGACAGCCAGACGTTCGGGGTCCAGCGCCCGCAGCCGATGCGCGCTGGTCAGTGCCGTCGGCCGGTGCCACGCCAGCAGCGCCATCAGCGGGAACGGCCAGGCTGGCTTGGCCGCCGTGGTGATGCCACCGAGCGTGGCGAAGGCATCGCCCGCGAACAGCGTGCCGTCGCGCGGGTCGAGGAAGGCGACGTGGCCGGGCGAGTGCCCGGGCGATGCCACGACCTGCAGCGAGCCGACGGCGTCGCCATCGTCCAGCAGCACGGTCGGATGCGCCTTGCCGCTGGGCAGCGGCCCACGGATCCGCGCCTCGCCGGGCTCGCCGGGCTCGGCGCTGCCATCCCC
>JAWVEW010000341.1:0-8233 GCA_033856495.1 Miltoncostaeaceae bacterium
CCAGCGGCCACGACATATCCCAGACGCCCCAGGACGGCGGACTGGGCCTGGGGACGACGGGGACGAGCCTCATCTTCCTCGGGACCATCCCCGCACTCGTGACCTTCCTGACGCTCACGCGACGGGACGCCGCCGGGACCGTCGTGCAGAAGGAGCCCGGTCCGCCGAATGCAGCGTCACCCAGGGCACGCAGAGCGCAGGCCTGACCGCCCTCTGCTCAGACCGCCATGTCGGCGAGGGTCACGGCGAGCGCGTCCGCCAGCAGGCGCAGGTGGCCCTGGACGACCGCCGCCAGGCCCGCGTCGTCGAGCGTTGCGCGGTCCGCCAGCTCGCCCATCCTGTCGCTGACCGTCCGCCGCCCCCGCCGGTCCAGTGCCATCACGTACCCCATCAGCGTGCGCTGGTTGGCCGCCATCCACGCGAGCGCAGCCTCGGTGAGCCCGTCGGCGCCGGGCCCCAGGCGCTCCTCCACGGCGAGCAGGAAGAGGCGGGTCCAGGCGCCCAGGCGGGCCCGGCGGTCGAGGCTTGCGTCGAGCGAGGGGTCGGTGCCCGGGCTGGTGCGGAACTGGAGGTGCTCCTCGAGCGCGATCGCGCCCGCCGCCCGCGCCAGGTGCTCCTCATAGAGCGGGCGCGCGTCCACGAACCACTCCGGCAGCTCCTCGAACAGGCCGCTCAGGGCATACGCCAGCGAGACCGGGGCCGTCTCCTCCAGCGCCGCGGCCAGGAAGCGCAGATGCGCCCGGATGGCCGCGTCCCCGGCCGGCCCGGCGTCGCCCTCGCCCTCCGCCTCCTCCTCCAGCAGCGTCCGCAGCAGCTCCGCGTGGGCCTGCATCCACGCCAGCGCGGCCGAGACCTCGAGGGGCTCGGAGCCTGGGGCTCGGTCCTCCATCGTCAGACCCTACTCCCAAGGCGGAGGCAGACGAACCGGGAGGGGCGAGGGCGTCGTTTGCCGGGGGCGCCGGCCGGGCAGCCTGAGCGCGATGGCCCGCCATTTCCTCGCCTGCGCCACCGAGCAGTTCCCGCCCGCGGAGCTCCTGCAGCAGGCGGTCGCCGGCGAGCGGGCCGGCTTCGACGGCGTCTGCTGCAGCGACCACTACCAGCCCTGGTGGGAGCCCGGCCAGTCCTGCCAGGCGTGGGTCTGGCTCGGCGCGGCGGCCAACGCCACCGAGCGGGTGCCCATCGGCACGGCGGTCACGGCGCCCGTCGACCGCTACCACCCGGGACTCGTGGCGCAGATGGGCGCGACCCTCGAGGCCATGGCGCCCGGGCGCGCCTTCCTCGGCCTCGGGTCCGGCGAGTCGCTCAACGAGTCGCCGCTCGGGATGGACTGGCCGTCCCCGCGCGGGCAGCTGGAGCGGCTGGAGGAGGCGCTTGAGATCATCGACCGCCTGCTCGCCGGCGAGCGGCTCGACTACCGGGGCCGCCACTTCCGCACCAAGCGCGCCTACCTCCACACCCGGCCGCGGCGGCGGCCGCCGCTCTACGTCTCCGCCTTCCATCCGGAGGCGGCGCGGCTCGCGGGCCGGCTCGGGGACGGCCTCTGGACGCTGGCCGACCCCGAGCGCGCGCCGGCCCTGATCGACGCCTACCGGGCCGGCGCCGAGGACGCCGGCCGCCCACCGGGCGAGATCCTGCTCCACGTCGGCTTCTCCTGGGCGCGGGACGACGAGCTCGCCTTCTCCGCGGCCCAGCACTGGCGCGCGACGGTTCCGCCGGAGTTCTTCGTGGACGACTGGCACGACCCCGTCGACATGCAGCGCCACGCCCAGGCGACGGTGAGCGACGAGCAGTACCGCCGGTCGGCGATCATCGGCTCGCGCCCCGAGGAGCACGCCGAGCGCGTGCGCGAGATCGAGCGCCTCGGGGCCACGATCGTGGTGTTGATGAACCTCTCGGCCGCCGCCCCCCTGGAGGCGCTGCGGGTCTACGGCGAGCGGGTGCTGCCGGCGCTGCGGGGCTGACCGGGGGTCCGCCGCACCTCAGCCAGCGGCAGCGGTCGCCGCGAAGGTGACCTCCACCGAGGCGCCGACGAACGGCGGCACGAAGCAGCGGCGGGTCTTCACCCGGCGGACGACCTTGCGCACCCCGGTGGCGGGGTCGCGGTGGAAGACCGGGCGCGTGACGGTTCCGCAGAAGCGGCTGGGGCCGAAGCGACCGAAGGTCACCGGCCCGGGCCCGTAGGGGTTCTGGTACTCCTCCACCCGTGTCACGGCGCCGAGGGTGAGCCCCGCCTCGGCCGCGAGGAGCTCCGCGCGCTTGCGGGCGTTCCTGATCGCGAGCCGCAGCGCCTGGGGCTGTGCCGCCTCCACCGCCCGCCGGATCGAGCCCTCGCTCGTCGGGTTCGTCGGCTTCACCCCGACCTGGCCGCTGCCCAGGGCGGCGACCGCCGGCGGCTCCTGCGCGCTTGCCGCGCCGGGGACCGCGATGGCCAGCGCGGCGGTGGCGAGCATGATCGCGCTCGTCGCCTTCATCTCAACTCCTCGCTCGACGTTCCCGGCTGCAGCCGTTCGGCGAGCCGGTTCATGCCCAGCTCCCGCGCGGCGAAGGCGGCGCCGGCGAGATCGGTTGGTCGGTCCGGGGGCCGTGAGACGTCCACCGGGCGCAGCGTTGCGATGTCCCTGAACGTGCGCAGGAGATCGGCCTGGTCGCGCAGCGCGGCCGCGACGCGCGGACGCTGGCGGCGCGCGGCGGCGATGACGGCCTCCAGCGTGCCGTGCGCGCGCAGCAGGTCGCGCGCCGTCTGCGCGCCGATTCCGCTGGCGCCGGGCAGCCCGTCCGAGGGATCGCCGCGCAGGGCGATGAAGTCCGGCACCTGGGCCGGCTCCACCCCGTAGCGGCTTCGCACGCCGGCGACGTCCACGAGCTCCGGGCCGTCGCCGCCGCGCCTGGGGGCCAGCACCGCGACCTGCGGGCCGACGCACTGGTACATGTCGCGGTCGCTGGTGAAGAGCAGCGCCCGGCCGCCGTCCCCGGCCTCGATCGCGGCCAGCGAGCCCAGGACGTCGTCGGCCTCCAGCTCGTCATCCCGGATCACCTCCCAGCCGAAGGCGCCGAAGAACGCCGGCGCCGCCGACCACTGGTGCTCCAGCTCCGGCGGCATCGGCGGCCGGTCCGCGTGGTAGGCCGGGTACAGCGCGACCCGGTAGTGGGCCGCCTCCTCGCCGAAGCACAGCACCACCGCCCGCGGGGCGTGGACCGCCACCGCCTGGAGCACGAGGTTCGCCGTGCCCAGCAGCGCGTTCACGGGCCGGCCGTCGGGTCCCGCGATCGACTTCGGGAGCGCGAAGAAGGCCCGGTAGAGGAGCGAGGGGGCGTCGACCGCGAGCAGCGGACCGCTGGGGGGCTCGCTCAGGGTTCCTCCGCCGGCGCTGCGAGGGCGCCCGGCGCGGAGCGCTCCATCGCGGTCAGCCCGTCGCGCTCCCGCCGGGCGTCGGCGAGCGCCCCGCGCAGCCGGAAGCGCTTGAGCATCACGGCGGCGCAGGTCATCCCCAGCAGCAGGTTGACGGCGATGGTGGCGATCTCCATGCCGACGCTGAACGCGAGGATGTCGGTGCGGCCGGCCTGCCCGGCCAGCAGCACGACCAGCAGCGCCTGCTTCGGGCCGAGCCCGCCCGGGGTCAGCGGCAGGGCCGTGCTCACGCCCTGCACGACCAGCACCAGCAGCGCGTTCTCCACGGTGGCCGGGATGTGGAAGGCCTGCAGGAAGAAGTAGGCGGCGCCGACCCGAAGCCCCCACCCGGCGGCCTGATAGCTCACCACCGTGCGCAGGTACCGCCCGGGCGTCCGCAGGATCGCCAGCCCCTGCCGCACCCGGCCCCAGAAGGCGCGCACCCGGTTCCCGAACACGATCAGCCCGCAGGCGATGGCCCCGGCGGCCACGATCACCCCGATGCCGGTCGCCAGCGGGTGAGCCGTCACCCAGGACAGGTCGAACGCCGGGATGTCGGGCAGGCTCGGGAAGACCCCGAGCTGCACCGCCCAGATCAGGAGCCCGACGCCCACGAAGAGGTCGAACAGCGTCTCGGCGACCAGGCCGCTCGCGAGCGCCGGGAAGGTCGCGCCCTGGACCCGCCGCTTCAGCAGCACCAGCTTGACGGCGTCCCCGATGCGGCCCGGGGCGATGCTGTTGATCCCCACTCCGGCGCAGTAGGCGCCGAACGTCCAGCGCCAGCGCACCTTCGTGTGCGGGTAGGAGGCGGCGACGATGGAGCGCCAGCCGCGCGTGCGCAGCAGCAGGTTCCCCAGGTGGAAGGCGAGCGCGATGCCGAGCGCCGCGAAATCGACCGCGCTGACGGCGCTGCCGAACGTCCGCACCGCCTCGAAGAAATTGTCCAGCGCGCCCATCCCCGGGCCAGCGTAGCGCGGCCGCCGGTTGGTAGAGTCCCCGTGACGGGGGAGCCACCGGGGGTGGCTGAGAGGAGGCGATCGGCCTCGACCCTTTGAACCTGCCCTGGGTAATGCCAGCGAAGGGAGGAGCGGCGGCGGTTCCCGAGATCGCGCTCATCGAGCGCATCGCCGCTCGTGCACGCCGTCGGCCCGGCCTCGCGGTGGGGATCGGCGACGACGCGGCGGTGCTGGAGGGCGATCCCGCAGTGGTCGCGACCCAGGACCTGCTGGTCGAGGACGTGCACTTCCGCCGTGCGACGACCGGCCTCGCCGACCTCGGGCACAAGGCGCTGGCGGTCAACCTCTCCGACCTGGCCGCGATGGGCGCCGACGCGGTGGCGGCGCTGGTGGGCCTGGGCCTGCCGCAGCAGGACGGCCCCGGCGCGGAGGAGATCGACGAGCTCTACGCCGGCATGGAGGCGCTCGCGGAGCGCTGCGGCGTCAGCGTCGCCGGCGGCGACGTGACCGCGGCGCCGGTCATGGTGCTGTCGGTCTGCGCGCTGGGCCGGATGCCGGCCGGAGTGCCGCCGCTCCTGCGCTCCGGCGCGCGGGAGGGCGACCTCCTCTGCGTGACCGGCGCCCTGGGCGCGGCCGCGGCCGGCCTGATCCTGCTCGAGCGGCCCGGGCTGACGGTTCCTCCGGAGGACGCGGCGCGGCTCGTCGCCGCCCATCGCCGGCCCGAGCCGCGCCTCGCGGCGGGACGGGCGCTCGCCGAGGGGGGCGCCCACGCGATGCTCGACTGCTCGGACGGCCTCGCGCTTGACGCCCTGCGGATGGCCCGCGCCTCCGGGCTCGCGCTGACGATCGAGCTGGAGCGGCTGCCGCTGGCCGCCGGCGTCGCAGCCGTCGCCGCCGCCACGGGCCGCGACCCCGAGCTGCTCGCCGCCACCGGCGGAGAGGACTACGAGCTGATCGCGGCAGTCCCGCCGGCGGAGCTCGAGCGGCTGCGGGCATCGCTCGACCTGCCGCTGACCGTGGTCGGACGCTTCCGCCCCGGCCCCGCGGCGCTGCGCCTCGAGCGCGCCGGCGAGGAGGTCGCGGCCCCGCGCCTGGGATGGGAGCACGGTGCCTGAGTCGAGCGCCCCCCGCATCGAGGCGCGCGACCTGCGCCTCTCGCGTCCCGGCCGCGACGGGCCGGTGGAGGTGCTGGGCGGGCTCTCGCTGGATGCCGCGCCAGGCGAGGCGGTGGCGCTGATCGGACCGTCCGGGTGCGGCAAGAGCACCCTGCTCGGGGTGCTCGCCGGCCTCCTGGAGCCCGACGCCGGCGAGGTGCTGCTCGACGGGCGGCCGGCGCCGCGCCGGCTCGGACAGCTGACCCTGATGCCGCAGCGGGACGCGCTGCTGCCGTGGCGGACGGTGGCCCAGAACGCCGCGCTGGGCCCCCGGCTGGCGGGGGCGCCCCGGGCGGAGGCCGAGGCGGCGGCGCGGGCGGCGCTCCGCCGCTACGGGCTCGGCGGCTTCGAGGACCACTATCCGCACGCGCTCTCGGGAGGCATGCGCCAGCGCGCCGCGCTCGCCCGGACGCTGCTGGGCGGCCGCCGCGGATGGCTCCTGGACGAGCCCTTCGGCGCGCTCGACGCCCTCACCCGAACCGAGCTCCATCGCTCCGTCGAGGCGCTCTGGGCCGAGCACCGGCCGACCCTGCTGCTCGTGACGCACGACCTCGACGAGGCGCTGACGCTCGCCGACCGGGTGCTGGTGAGCGGCCCCCGTCCGGCCCGCGCCCTGGCCGAGGTTGCGGTCGACCTCCCCCGGCCGAGGCCGCCGCGCATCGCCGCGAGCGCCGCCTTCGCGGAGCTGAAGGGCCGGCTGCTGGAGGCGCTCGCCGGCGCCGGAGCGCTCGCGTGACCACCGAGCGGCCGGCCGTCCGGCCCTGGCCCGCGACGGCGCGGAGGCCCGGCGTGCGGGGCGGCTCCGGGCTCGTGCGCCGGCTGCCGCTGCTCGCGCTGCCGCTGGTCGGGCTCGCGCTCTGGCAGGGGGCCGCCTGGCTCTTCGACCCGCGGCCGTGGCTCCTGCCCTCCCCCCTCGACATCGCGCGCACGCTGGTCGACGAGCGCTCGCGCCTCTGGTTCCACGCCCTCGCCACGATCGAGGAGACGCTGCTGGGGCTTGGCGCGGCGCTGGCCGCCGGGCTGTTGCTGGCCGCGCTGATCGCCGCCTCGCGGGCGGCCGAGCGCACCGTCTACCCGTGGGTGGTGGCCAGCCAGACGGTGCCGATCCTGGCGGTGGCCCCGCTGCTGGGCGTCTGGCTGGACTACGGGACCGCCCAGGTGCTGGTGGCGGCGCTCTTCGCGTTCTTCCCGGTGGTGGTGAACGGCGTCGCCGGGCTGCGCGCGGCCGACCCGGAGCTCGGCCGGGCGCTGCGCACGCTGGGGGCGGGCCGATTCGAGGTCTGGCGGCGCGCCACCCTGCCGGCTGCGCTGCCGTCCCTCTTCGCCGGCGCCCGGATGGCGGCCGTGTTCGCGGTCACGGGCGCCGTGGTGGGCGAGTACGTGGGCGCCGACCGCGGCCTCGGCTACCTGTCCGAGATCGCCACCGCGCAGTTCCAGACCGTGGTGACGTTCGCCTGCGTGGCCTGGCTGGCGGCCATCGGCGTCGCCCTCTTCGCCGCGGTGGCGCTGGTCGAGCGCATCGCCCTCCCCTACCGCCGCCACGACGTCGCGCCGCGGCGGCGGCGCTCCCCGTGAGCGGACGCGCCCGCAGCCTCGCCGCGCTCGCCTGCGCCGTCGCGGCGGCGCTCGTCCTGACGGGCTGCGGCGGCTCGGGGTCGCCCGCAGCCGACGCGGACGGGAGGGCCCGGCCGCGGGCGACCCTGATCCTGGACTGGTTCCCGAACGCCGACCACGCCGGCGTCTACGCGGCGATCGACCGCGGCTTCTTCCGCGAGGCCGGGATCGTCGTGCACCCGCAGGTGCCGAGCGACACCGCGGCGGCGCTCAAGGAGGTGGCCCAGGGGAAGTCCGCCTTCGCCATCTCCTACGAGCCGGAGGTCCTCCTCGCGCGGGCGGAGGGGATCCCGGTGGTCGCGGTGGCGGCGCTGGTGACGGCGCCACTGAACGCCGTCATCGCCCGCGCCGACCGGGGCATCGCGCGCCCGCGGGACCTGCAGGGCAAGGTCGTGGGCGCGCCGGGCCTGCCCTCCGACCGGGCGCTGCTCGACACGGTGGTGCGGGCGGACGGCGGCGACCCGGCGCGCGTGCGCATCCGCAACGTGGGCTTCTCGCTGGCGCCGGCGCTGGCCGCCGGCAGGGTGGACGCGCTGATCGGCGCCTACTGGAACGTCGAGGCCGTGGAGGTGCGCGAGAAGGGCGTGCCCGTGACCGTCTTCCGGCTGGAGCGGTACGGCGTCCCGAGCTACGACGAGCTCGTGGTGGTGACGAGCGAGGCGTTCGCGCGCGGGCGCCCCGAGACGGTCAGGGCGCTGCTCGCCGGCCTCGCGCGCGGCCAGGCCTGGGCCGCCGCACACCCCGCGGCGGCGGTCCGCCCGCTGCTGCGCGCCAACCCGGACCTCGCGCCGGCGCTGGTGGCCGAGCAGGTTCGCCTGGTGGCGCCGCTCTTCCTCGACCGCGGCGTCCCGCTGCACCTCGATCCGGCGCAGTGGGCGCGGTACGCCGAGTGGATGCGCCTGAAGGGGCTCCTGCGCCGGCCCGTCGACGCGGCGCGGGCGACGGACGTGCGCTTCCTGCCCCCCGGGGCCGGGGGCACCCGGTGAGCGGCGCGGTGGACGTGGCCGTGATCGGCGCCGGGCCCTGGGGCCTCGCCACGGCGTGGCGCGCCGCGGTCGGCGGCGCTCGCGTGGCGCTGGTCGACGACGGCGGCGAGCCGACGGCGGCCGTGGCGGCCGGGA
>JAWVEW010000342.1:0-4226 GCA_033856495.1 Miltoncostaeaceae bacterium
TCGAGGAGATGTGGGACGCCGGCGAACGCGACTGGGGATGGACGATCCCTTCGCTCACCGACGTCCCGGACGTCGGAACGGCCCTCGATCTCACGCGCCCGAATCAACCTGCGGCCGGGCCGATGATCGTACCGGGCATCGATGCGACGTCTGGGACCAGGACCAGTGGGGGCGAGACTTCGTGAGTTCCCGAACCGCCCGCCGCGGCTCTCACAACCGGCACGAGAACCTCGAGACGCTCCCCCACTAGCCATCGAAGTCGGCGGTGAGCGGCAGGCGCCGCCGCTCCAAGGGGCTCAGCCGGTCGGCACGATGTTCTGGTTCATGCTGAACAGGTTGGTCGGGTCGTAGGTGTTCTTCAGCGCCACCAGCCGCTCGTAGTTCGGGCCGTACGCCGCCTTCACCAGCGCCTCGCGCTCCTCGCCGAAGCCGGGGAAGTTGAGGTACACGCCGCCGGACGAGAAGGCGTGCATGTCCGCCCAGATCAGGCGCGTCCAGTCGACGTTGCGCTGGCTCTCGGCCGGGTCGGCCCAGGTCGAGTCGAAGCTCAGCAGGAAGGGCGCGTCCCGGCGGCCGAACGCGGTCGCGTCGGCGGGCACGCGGCTCATCGCGCCGCCCAGCTGCCAGATCGCCACGAGCGAGCTCTCGGACGGGCGGTCCAGCGCCCGCGGGATGAGGGCCTCGATCGCGTCGTCGCCGAGCCCGTCCAGGTAGAGCGCCTTCCAGTAGTACTGCAGCTGCCCCTTCGGGAAGAGGGGGTCGAAGGCGCCCTGCAGGTAGGTCCAGGGGATCGGCCCGCTGAGGTCGGCGATCGGCGTGCCCAGCTCCCGCAGTGGCCGCAGCAGCTCCTCGGCCTCGTCGAGCGAGCCGGTCGAGACCGCCGGCAGCGCGACGACCCGTTTGCCGTGGGCCGCCTCGGGGAAGTCGGGCGCCGGCGGCACGGTCCAGAGCAGCGCCTCGGCGCTGACCTCGTCGGGAGCCGTGGCGGCCCACTCGCGCCACCACCGCAGCAGGCCGCGGGCGGCCTCGGTGTCGTCCGCCGAGTAGAAGGGCGCGCACAGGTAGACGAGCGGGCCGACCGGGTGCACCTTGAACTCGAATGAGGTGACGATGCCGAAGTTCCCGCCACCGCCGCGGATGCCCCAGAAGAGGTCCGCGTTCTCGGACTCGCTGGCGGTCCGAAGCTGCCCGTCGGCGGTGACGATGTCCACCGATACCAGGTTGTCGCAGCTCAGCCCGTGCTTTCGCCGCAGCCAGCCGAGACCGCCGCCCAGCGTGAGGCCGGCGATGCCGGTGGTCGAGACGACCCCGCCGGGAGCCGCCAGGCCGAAGGCCTGCGTCTCGCGGTCGATGTCGCCCCAGGTGGCGCCGCCGCCGGCGCGGGCGGTGCCGGCGGCCAGATCGACGTGGACGCCGCGCATGGGGGAGAGGTCGATCATCAGGCCGTCGTCGCAGACGGCGGTGCCGGCCACGTTGTGGCCCCCGCCGCGCACCGACACCAGCAGGTCGTGCGCGCGCGCGAAGTTGACGGCGTCCATGACGTCCGCAGCTCCGGCGCACTGGGCGATCAGCCCGGGCCGCCGGTCGATCATGCCGTTCCAGACCTGCCGCGCGGCGTCGTAGCCGTCGTCGCCGGCGCGGACGGTCCCGCCCCGAATACCGTGCGCGAACGCTTGGAGCGCGTCTGCGTCGACGGACGCGAGGTCGCCTCTCGCTCGCTCCGACCCGGTCGTCTGTGTCGCCACGTCGCCCCCTCGGTTACGGTCGCTGATCGTGCCCCGGAGTGGCCCCAGCGCGCGAGTCGTTACAGCGCGATCCTCCATCTCCGTTAGCCTCCCGTCGAGTCGGGCCGAGGAGGTGGCGATGCCGACCGTGCTCCCCACGACGCCGATGCCCGCCTCGCGGGCGCGCGGCGCGCTCCTGGGCCTGGCGGTCGGGGACGCGCTCGGCGCGCCGCTCGAGTTCACCTCCCCCCAGACGGCGGCCGCGGCGGTGCGCGCGGGACTCGAGATGACCGGCGGCGGGCCCTGGGAGCCCGGGGAGTGGACCGACGACACCGCCATGGCCCTGCACCTGGCCGAGAGCATCGCGGAGCGGGGCCTGCTCGACGTCGGGGACCTCGCCGCGCGCTACATCGCCTGGGCCGGGAGCCGGCCGAAGGACATCGGGCTCACGACCGCCGAGGCGCTGGAGGGGGCCCGCGACGCGGCCGACGCGATGGCGCGCGCGCGAGCCCTGCACGAGCGAACCGGCATGACGGCGGGCAACGGCACGGTGATGCGGGCGACGCCCATCGCGCTGGCGGCCGCCACCGTCGAGCAGGCTGCCGCCGCGGCCCTGAAGGACGCCCGCCTGACGCACTTCGACCCGGCCGCCGGCCGCGCTTCGGCCGCGCTGTGCGCTGCGCTGATGGCGGTCGCGGCGGGCACGAGCCCGCTCGCCGCCGCCGCCGCCCAGGTCGGCAACCACCGGCAGCTGGGCGAGGCGATCCTCGCCGTCGAGGCGGGCGACGAGGCGGCCATCGCGGAGCTGGCCGGAGGCGACCAGCGCGGGGTCTGCTGGACCGCGCTGGCGGTCGGCCTCCACGCGCTGGTGAACGTGGACGACTACGAGCGGGGCGTCGCCTGGGCGATCTCGCTCGGAGGGGACACCGACACGAACGCCGCCGTCGCCGGCGCCCTGCTCGGCTGCCGACACGGCGTCGAGGCGATCCCGACCCGCTGGCTGGGGCGTCTGCGGGATCGCGGACGCATCGAGCGGGCCGCCGGCGCGCTCGCGCCCCGCAGCGCGCCCCTCGGCGAGCGCCTGTCGCGGGCGCTTGACTACGCCTGGCAGCGCCACGGCCAGCAGGTCAGGAAGGGCACGTCGGTCCCCTACGTCGCCCACCTGATGGCGGTCTGCGCGCTGGTCCTGGAGGACGGCGGGAATGCCGACGAGGCGGTCGCGGCCCTGCTGCACGACGTCGTGGAGGACACCGACGCGACCGTGGAGGAGGTGGCTCGGGAGTTCGGCCCGGTCGTGGCGGAGATCGTGGCCGGCTGCAGCGACACCGACGCGCTGCCAAAGCCGCCCTGGCGGCCGCGCAAGGAGGCCTACATCGACGCCCTCGCCGGCCACTCGCCGTCGGTGCGCCGCGTGTCGCTGGCCGACAAGCTCCACAACGCGCGCGCGATCCTCCTCGACTACCGGGAGATCGGGAACGACCTGTGGCGGCGCTTCCATCCCGATGCCGACCAGCTCTGGTACTACCGGAGCCTGGTCGAGGCCTTCCGGGCCACCACCGACAGCCCGCTCGTCGACGAGCTGGACCGGGTGGTGGGGGAGCTGGAGGTCCTCACCGGCTGGCAATGACCTCCTCGAGGTTCCCAGGCGTCCTTCGCACCGGGCGTCGCTCGTCCAGCGCAGGCGCTCGCGGGTACCGACGAGCCGTGGGCCTGGTGCTCCTGCGACGAGCGGATCGAGCCCCCGGCGCGCTTCTGGCCCCGTCGCCGAGCAGGTGGCGGCCTTCTCGAACGAGGTCTCGGCGACGATCGCCGAGGACTTCGTCATCGCGCTGCCGTGGAACGCCCATCTGGCCCTGGCAGCCGCTGACGTTCCCGGTCGGCCGCCGCCGCGACGCTGCTCGCCGGTGCGGGGGTCCTGGCGTTACCCCGGCGTCGGGCACGGCTTCTGCCTGTCCGACGCCCGGGACCTCCGCGCCTGGCTGGCGCGGTTCCCCGTCGATCGGCACGAGGCGCAGCCGCTGGCGCACGCCCGTGCCCAGAGCGCCTGAGGTGCTGCGATGACCCAGCTCACGCCGTGACGGCCACCGATCCAATCACGATTGGCCGGTCGCCGAATGCCGATTGGAGCCGTCGCCAAGGACCCATTGGCGAGTCCTCGGCGAGACGATCGATGCCCAGGCTGGTTTCGGTCCGACAGGCCCTACGAGTTGATGGTGTCGGAGTCGATCGTGATCGGGGCGCCGGCCCAGGTCTCCAGCGCCTCGAGCGCCGGCTCCGCGAGGATCGCGTCGATCAGCGCGCGCGAGCCGGCCATGTAGGTCGAGTCGAGGTCGATCTCGCTCGCCACCACCCAGGCGCGGTCGTCCGGCCACCAGAGGTTCGCCACCTGCGGACGCCCCAACGGCGGCAGCCGCTCGGCGCAGACCTCTCGGGCGCCGTCCACGGGCCCACGCAGCACGAGATAGCCCCGGCCGGGAAGCTCCAGGCGAGGAAGGCCGTCCA
>JAWVEW010000343.1:0-6059 GCA_033856495.1 Miltoncostaeaceae bacterium
CCGGTGACCATCCGGCCGTGAGCGGGCCGCCGCCGCTGATCCCGCTCGAGGACCTGTTCGGCAACCCGGAGCGCGCGCTCCCGAAGCCGTCGCCAGATGGCGCCCGGCTGGCCTGGCTGGCCCCGGACGAGGGGCGCCTCAACGTGTGGGTCGCCCCGATCGACGACGGCGCGGCGCGGCCGGTGACGGCCGACCGCGAGCGGGGCATCCAGAACTTCTTCTGGTCGCGCGACTCGGCGCGCATCCTCTACCTGCAGGATCGCGGCGGCGACGAGAACACCCACCTCTGGTCGGTCGAGCTCGACGGGGCCGGCGGCGTGCGCGACCTCACGCCCTTCGACGGTGTGAAGGCTGGGGTCGTCGACCTGCCGCGGGCGACGCCGGACGAGATCCTCGTCTCCCTGAACCTGCGGGACCGGTCGCTGTTCGACGTCCACCGCCTGAACCTGCGCACCGGCGCGCTGGAGCCCGTGGCCGAGAACCCCGGCAACGTGTCCCGATGGGTGGTCGACCGCGAGGGGCGCGTGCGCGCCGCCCACGCCCAGACCCCTGCCGGCAACTACGCGATCTGGGCGCGCGACCACGAGGGCGACCCGTTCCGGGTGGTGGCCGAGTACGCGAACGAGGACGGCGGCAACCCCTACGCGTTCACCCCGAGCGGCGACGAGCTGTGGGTGGGCAGCGCCCGCGGCGCCGATCTGCGGCGGCTGGTGGCGCTGGACCTGCGCACCGGTGCCGAGCGGCCGCTCGACGGCGACGACGAGGCCGATCTGATCGGGCCGCTGGTGAGCGACCTGACGGGCGAGCTGCAGGGGGCGCTCTACCTGCGCGACCGGCTGCTGCTGCACGCCTTCGACGAGCGGCTGGAGCGCGACTGGGAGCGGCTGCGCCTGATCCACCCCGGCGACCCCTGGATCATCGGGCAGGACGCCGAGGAGCGGCTCTGGACGGTCACCTACAACGACGACCGGGACCCGGGCGCCACCTACCTCGTCGACCGCGAGACCGGCGAGTCCCGCTTCCTCTTCCGCACGCGGCCGCAGCTGGAGGCGGCGGCCCTCGCGCCGATGACGCCGGTCGCCATCCCCTCCCGCGACGGCCTGACGCTCCGCTCCTACCTGACGTTTCCGCTGGGCGTCGAGCCGCGCGGGCTGCCGATGGTGCTGCTCGTGCACGGCGGGCCGTGGGCGCGCGACGCGTGGGGCTACCAGGCCGAGGCCCAGCTGCTGGCCAACCGGGGCTACGCCGTGCTGCAGGTGAACTACCGCGGCTCCACGGGCTTCGGCAAGCGGTTCCTGCACGCCGCCGAGGGTGAGTTCGCCGGCCGGATGCACGACGACCTGATCGACGGGGTGCGCTGGGCGATCGACCAGGGCATCGCCGACCCCTCCCGGGTCGCGATCTACGGCGCCTCCTACGGCGGCTACGCGGCGCTCGTCGGCGCCACGTTCACGCCGGAGGTGTTCGCCGCGGCGGTGAGCTACGTGGGGCCGTCGAGCCTGGTGACGCTGGTCCGCTCGTTCCCGGCCTACTGGCGGCCCTTCCTCGAGAGCTGGTGGTACCGCTTCGTGGGCAACCCGGACGACCCGGTCCAGCTCGCCGACCTCGAGGCCCGGTCGCCCCTGAACTTCGTGGACCGAATCCGCGCGCCGCTGCTCGTGATCCAGGGAGCCAACGACCCGCGCGTGACCAAGGGCGAGAGCGACCAGATCGTCGCGGCGCTGCGCGCCCGCGGCGTGGCGGTCGAGTACCTGGTCAAGGACGACGAGGGGCACGGCTTCGTCAAGCCGGAGAACCGGATGGACGCCTACCGCGCGATCGAGCGCTTCCTGGCGGCCCACCTCGGCGGCCGCGCGGAGGACGTTCCTACTTCCGCTCCCGCCTGACCGCCCGCCGCAGGCTCGCGCCGATCGCCAGCACCACGGCCGGCGGAAGGAGCCACCAGGCGGCCAGGCCGGCGGCCACGAGGCCCCAGGTCGCCAGAAGCGCGAGCCCCACTCCGGCGGCGACGAGCCAGTCGTCGCCCACGAGGAAGTCGACCCAGAAGCGGACGAAGCCGCGAAGCCAGCGGGCAGCGATCATCGGCCGGCGCGCGCGTCCCGTCGCCGCCAGGCGCTGACCGCGGGCAGCAGCGCCAGCCCGACCGCCAGGTAGCCGCCGACCAGCCACAGGAGCGCAAGGTCGCCGCCCGGCCACCCCACCTCGAGGCCCTCGCCGCACCAGAAGGTGCCGAACCCGGTCAGCATCGCGCCGACGGCGAGCTGGAGGGCGCGGCGGGGGATGCGGGCGACCAGCCGGTAGGCCAGGGCGCCGAGGGCGCCCACGACGAGCACGGACGCCGCCGCGCCGGCGGCCGCCGAGCCGATGGCGTCGGCGCCCGACCCGAAGGCGATCGCGATCGCGACCACCTCGAGCCCCTCCAGCGAGGTGCCCTTGAACGACAGCACGACCGCCGTCCAGTCGAGGCCGGATGCGGGCGGCGCCGGACCGTCGATGTCCTCCGGCTCGCCCACGCCGGTCCGCCAGCCGTCCCGCGACACCCGCAGCACGCCCTTGCGAAGCCACTGCGCGCCGAAGACCAGCAGCAGCGTTCCCGCCACCAGCCGCAGCGGCCGCAACGGCACGTCGTTCAGGGCCGCCCCGAGCGCCGCCAGGAGCACCACCAGCGCGACCAGGCCGCCGGCCGCCCCGATCAGCGAGCCGCGCCAGGAGCGATCGGCGCCCACGGCGACCACGATCGCCACCATCTCGATGACCTCGATCGTGGCCGCGAGGAAGGTGCCGAGGAAAACGGACGCGTTCACCCGCTACCAGCTTGGCAGGTCGGCGGCGGCGCCCGCGCCCGCGCCGCCCGCACCGCGGGAGACCGCTCCACCCGCGCGGCATGTGCGATACTTGTCCTCCATGGCAGACGATCTTCCCGGCGAGCTCATCGAGGCGTTCAAGATCCTCGATCCGGCCCAGGCGGACCGCCTCAAGGAGGCGCTCGCCCCGGTTGCCGCTGAGCTCGGTCCTCGTGAGCGCGCCGTCCTGGAGCGGCTCGTGAAGGGCATGGCGAGCGGCGTCCCGGCATCGGACCTGAACGCGTTCGTACGGCTGCTGCCCGTCACGGTGAGCCGCGCGATCCAGCCGGCGATCCCCACCGCCAAGGCTTAGCCGAACCCTCCGGCAGCGCACCGTCCCGGCCGATCGCCGGAACCGCGGGCCGGGCGGCCACCTCGCCGCCCGGGCGTCGGAGGCCTGCTGCGACGCCCGGGTCGGTCCGTTAACCTCGGGCTCAACGACCCCGCCGGAGAGGACCCGCGACCTCATGGAGCGTCCCGCAGCCGAAGCCCACCGCCCGCCCGCCACCACCGAGGCGCCCCGCCGCGTCGTCGACGCCGGCGGAGGCGGCGACCACACGGGCATCCAGGCTGCCATCGACGCGTCGGGCGCCGGGGACGTGATCGTCGTGCGCCCCGGCGTCTACGAGGAGGGCCTCGTCGTCGACAAGCCGCTCGAGATCGTCGGCGACGGACCGCGGGATGAGATCGTGGTGCGGGCGCACGGCGCCAACGCCCTGCTCTTCTCCGCGAGCATCGGACGTGTGGCGGGCCTGACGCTCCGCCAGGCGGGCGGCGGCGAGTGGTACGGCGTGGAGGTCACCCAGGGGCGGCTCGACCTCGAGGACTGCGAGGTCTCCAGCGAGAGCCTCGCCTGCGTCGCCATCCGGGCCAGCGCCGACCCGCGGCTGCGCCACAACCTGGTGCGGGGCGGGGCCGCGGCGGGGATCTTCATCTACGAGGGCGCGCAGGGCACGCTCGAGGACAACGAGGTCACGGACAACGCGCTGGCCGGGGTCGAGATCAAGGGCGGCGCCAACCCCACACTCCGTCGCAACCGCATCCACGACGGCCGCGGGGGCGGCGTCTTCGTCCACACCGGCGCGCAGGGCGTCATCGACGGCAACGACATCTTCGGCAACGCGTTCTCGGGCGTGTCGATCACCCTCGGCGCCAACCCGACCGTCCGGCGCAACCGGATCCACGACGGCAAGGCCAGCGGCGTCTTCGTCTACGACGACGGGCGCGGCGTGATCGAGGACAACGAGATCTTCGCGAACGCCTTCTCGGGCGTCTCGATCAAGAGCGGGGCCTCCCCGACGCTGCGGCGCAACCGGATCTACGAGAACGTGGGCGCCGCGGGGGTGCTGGTCTACGCGGGCGGCGGCGGCGTGGTCGAGGACAACGAGGTCTTCGGCAACGGCGGCGCCGGCGTCGAGGTCAAGGAGGGCAGCGCGCCGACCGTCCGCCGCAACCGCATCCGGGACGGGCTCGCCGGCGGCATCTTCGTGCACACCGACGCCCGCGGGGTCTTCGAGGACAACGACATCTCGGGCAACACCTTCTCGGGCGTCTCCGTCAAGCACGGCGGCGACCCGCTCCTGCGCCGCAACCGCATCCACGACGGGCGCGCCAGCGGCGTCTTCGTCTACGACGAGGGCCGCGGCACCCTGGAGGAGAACGACATCTTCGCCAACGCCTTCGCGGGCGTCTCGATCAAGCAGCACGGGGATCCGGTCCTGCGGCGGAACCGCATCACCGAGGGCCGCGAGGCCGGCGTGTTCGTCTACAAGGAGGGGCGCGGCACGCTGGAGGACAACGACATCTCGGGCAACGTCGGCGCGGGCGTCGAGATCAAGGAGGCGAGCGACCCGATCCTGCGCGGCAACCGCATCCGAAACGGCCGTGAGAGCGGGGTCTCCGTCCACACGGACGGCCGCGGGACGCTGGAGGACAACGACATCGCGGACAACGCGAGCGCCGGCGTGTCGATCTCCACCGGCGGCAACCCGACGCTGCGGCGCAACACGATCAACCGCAACGGCTCTCGCGGCATCAGGGCGGTCGATGGGGCCGCCGGCACGGTCGAGGACAACGACCTCAGCGACAACGCGCTCGGGGCCTTCGAGGTGGACCCGGAGAGCGAGGGCACGGTCCGCCGGGCGCGAAACCAGGAGTAGGCGGCCCGCAGGGCGGCCCCCGGGGCCACGCCCGCCCCCCGCGGGACCGCCTGCGCCAGGAGCCAGAGCACCAGCCCGGCGCAGGCCACGACCGCCACGGCGGAGCCGCCCAGAACGCCGGTCAGCACGCCGCCGCCGACGAGGGCGGGCCAGCCGAGCAGGCGCTCGTCACCCGAGCGTGGGCGCCCCCGAGGCGCTCCGGGACCGGTCACAAGGCGGCGCCGGCCGCGGAGTGCAGGGCGCCGCGGCCCGTGAGCCACGGCGATATCGGGACGCTATCGATGCGCCCGCCTACTGGACTGCGAGACCTGCCGCCAGGGCCGCGCCCCGCTGCTGCTCATCGCGGGTCACCAGCTGGAGCTGCTCGTCACCGGCGACGCGGCGGCCGTCCTCGAGCGCCACGGCCAGGTGGATCGCGTCGAGCGTACGCAGCCGATGGAGGTCCAGGAGCCGGCGAGCGAGCCCGAGGACGGGGTTCGGCCGCAGGACGAGCAGGGTGAGCGGGCCGTCCTCCGCGCAATCCGCCTCGATGCGGGCGAGGAGCCCATCGGCCTCCCGGAGCCGTCCGGCCCGTTCGGCGGCCCGGACCACGCTCGCGAGCTCAACCTGGGCAAGCTCGGACGTGACCACCGGATCGTCGCCCTCGAGGAGCAGCCGCCGAAGCTGCGCGTGCCCTTCCTGGTCGGCGACGTACGCTCGCACGAGCGCGCTCGTGTCCGCGCAGAGGACGCTCAGCGCGCGCCCCGGGACCAGTCGAGAGCCTCGCTCCCGGCCGGCCCCGCGCCGCGGGTCGCTGCGATCGCCTCCTCGCGGCCGGGCGCTCCAGGCGGCGCGACACGCTCCGCGCGCGCCCACCGCGCGGGCGCGCCTTCAACCGCTCGTGCAGGTTGTCCGGGAGCCGGGCGAGGAGCTGGCGCACGCGCCGATGAGATCACGCGCAGATGGCCTGCGAGCACCACCGCCGGCCTGCGCCGACGCGCCGGCCGTCCTCCGAGCGCCGTGCGGCGACCCGCGGGCCGCCGCACGGCGCTCGGTTCGCTCAGTCCAGCAGCGGGTA
>JAWVEW010000344.1:0-7471 GCA_033856495.1 Miltoncostaeaceae bacterium
GAGCGGCCGAGTGAGGGATTCGCGAGGCGGGCGAACCGCTCCTGGTCGAGATCCGGTGCCGCGGCGAACGCGCCACGCACGCCGCGGAGCACGCTCTTCGCCTGCTCGATCTGGATCTTGACCCCGCTCTGCGCCCGCTGCAGCCAGGCCTCCTGCCGCTCCGCCATCTTCTCCTCGCCCTGCCGCTGCGCGATGCCGGCGGCCCCCGCGCCCGCGAGCAGCACGGCGAGCACCAGCAGCACCTGGAAGCGGCGCAGGGACCGCGGGACGCGGCCGATCGATGGCGTGCGCTTCAGCGTCGTCTCAGTCGTCGAGCAGCGTCCGGATGCACCTGATGAGCTCGCGGCGCCCGAACGGCTTGACCAGGTGGACGTCGGCACCGGCCGCGCGGCTTCGCTCGAGGTCGGCGGTCTCGGCCCGGGCGGTGACGATGATGATCAGGGTGGCCGCGGTGGCGGGGTCCTCGCGGAGCCGCTTGCAGATCTCGATGCCGGTGAGGCTCGGCAGCATCCAGTCGAGGAGCACGAGGTCCGGCTGCATGCGGCGCGCCGCGCTGAGACCGCGCTGCCCGTCGAGCTCCATGTGCACCTCGAACCCGGCCGCACCGAGGATGTGGGCGAGCATCTCGCAGATGTCGGGGTCGTCGTCCACCACCAACACGCTCTTGACGGCCGGCTTCCGCGCGGGGTCCGGGCGCTCCGGCCCCGCCTGCTGATCGCTCCACCAGGACGACTGCCCCGGCTCTCCCGACCCGGCTGCGGCCGGTGTGCCGCAGGCCCAGCCCAGCCCGCGCTGTCTCCTGTGAGGTCGTGCAACGACGGTCATCGGCTTCCTCCGTGGAGACGCGTGCCATCTCTCGCAAGGAAGCCTGCGTGTGGCGGGGCCCGCCGGCCCATCCCCCAAACGGGTGAGTCACGCACGACGGCTGCCGCCGCGGTCGGCAAGGGCCCCGAATACGTCGATCCCCCGAACGAGGGATCTCGCATGAGCGACCTGCGGCCGAGGTCCCCCTTGACGGCACGACGCGGGCATGAACCGGCACGATCGGAGCGGATATGAGCGCGCGTTCAGCCTCACGCACGGACGAGCCGCAACCACTGATACTGGTCGCGGACGACGACCCCGACATCCGCGGCCTGGTTGCCGGACGTCTCGAGCGGCTGGGCTACTCGGTGATGGTCGCCGGTGACGGCGAGACCGCGCTGCGTCTGGCGCGCGAGCGCCTGCCGCAGGTCGCCGTGCTCGACGTGGGCATGCCGGGGCTCGACGGTCTGACGGTCGCCGGCCGCCTGCTCGAGACGGCGTCAGGCGGCGAGGTCGGCGTGATCTTCCTCACTGCACGAGTCCAGGACGACGACGTCTGCCGCGGGTACGACGCCGGCGCCAGCGCCTATATCAAGAAGCCGTTCAGCCTCCGCGAGCTCACGGAGGCGCTCGACCGGGTGCTCGCCGAGAAGGCGCTTCGCCGGCGCGCCGACGAGACCACGGCGCTCGCCCGCGAGCAGGCGGCCCTGGCGCGCGTGGCGACCGAGGTCGCCGGCAACGCGGACCCCGAGGTCGTCTGCGCGCTGGTCGCCCGGCAGGTCGCCGCCCTGCTCGGCGCCGAGGCCGTGACCATCGTGCGCGCTCCCGACGGGGCCGGGGCGGCCGGGGCCCCGTTCGCCGTGTGGCCGGCCGGCGGCGACACGGGGCAGCCGGGCCCGCGAGGCGCCGCACGCGCGAAGACAGTCTCGGCGGCGGTGTGGGCGGGCGAGCGCGTCTGGGGCGCCCTCGCGGTCGACCTCGCCGCCGGATCGACCCCGGGGCCGCAGCTCGCGCGGAGCCTGCGCCGGTTCGCCGACCTCATCGGCCTCTGCCTCTCGACGGCGCAGAGCCACGACGAGCTCGTCGCGCGAGCGACGGTCGACCATCTCACGGGGCTCCCCAACGCCCGGGCCTTTCACGAGCGCCTGGAGGGAGAGGTGCGGCTCGCACGACGCGATGGCACCTCGCTGAGCCTGGTCGTCATCGACGTCGATCACTTCAAGCGCGTGAACGACCGCCATGGCCATGAGGTCGGCAACCTCGTGCTCGCCGAGGTGGCCAGCCGCCTGACGGCGGTCGCGCGCGCCGGCGAGATGGTGGCCAGGATCGGCGGTGAGGAATTCGCCTGGATCCTCCCCGACGCCGAGGCCGCGGGTGCGGTCGTGGCGGCCGAGCGCGCGCGGAGCGCGGTCGCCGGCCGGGCGCTGCATCCGGTCGGCCGGGTCACGATCTCGGCGGGCGTGTGCGCGCTGGGCGCCGGCACGGCCGACGCCGCCGAGCTCTTCCGGCGGGCGGACGCGGCCCTGTACGCGGCGAAGGCGCAGGGCCGGAACAGGTGGGCGAGCGATGTTGGCGGGCCCGCGCTGCCGGCGGGAGCGAGGCTCGCGACGTGAGGTACGTCCTCATGGCGGGCCTGAACTGGACGATCGCGGGCGCCTACATCTTCATCGCCGCCGCACTGGTGCCCCGGCTCGCGCTTCCGCGGGCGCCCAGGTTGATGGGCGGGGCGTTCCTGGTCGCCTGCGCCTTCACGCACCTCGACCTCGCGCACCACGCGCTCGCGCGCAGCGACCCCTTCCTGGTGGACACGCACATGTTCGTCATCCACGGCATTCAGGCGGCCGTGGACTGGGGCTTCATCCTGCTCGCGTTCCGCCACGGTCGGCTGATGATCCGGGCCAACGACGAGCGGGTGCGCGAGTACGCGCGGGCCGCCGCCGCGGAGCACGCCGCCGCCGCGGAGCAGCGGGCGCTCAGCCGCATCGCCACCGCGGTCGCCGCCGAACGGGATCCAGAGGCCATCTTCGCGCTCGTGGCGGAGGAGGCAGCCCAGTTGCTCGAGGTCGAGACCGCCGGCGTCCTCCGGTTCGACGGACCGGAGGCGGCGACGCTCATGGGCGCGTGGTCGACGGCGGCCGAACCGACCGCCCCGGTCGGCGTCCGCCTGCTGCTCGAGACCGTTCCTTCCGCCCGGGAGGTGTACCGGAAGGGCTGCAGCGCCCGCGCGGACGGGCCGGGGTTCGCCCTGGCCGCCCCGGTACGCGTCGGTCTGCGGCTCTGGGGCGCCGTCACGGTGGGCAACCAGAGCGCCGAGCCGGTCGCCGAGGGGGCGGAGTCCCGTCTGGAGCGTCTCGCCGAGCTCGTCGGGCTCGCCGTCTCCAGCACCGAGGCGCGCGAGGCGCTTCGAAGGAGCGAGCAACGCTTTCGGATGCTCACCACCCACGCGCCGGTCGGGATATTCGAGCTGGATCCAGACGGCCGGTGCCTGTTCGTGAACGACCGCTGGGCGGAGATGAGCGGCGTCGAGGCCGACGCGGCCGTCGGCGCGAGCTGGGGCCGCAGCCTGCACTGGCTCGACCGCGACCGGGTCGTGGGGGCCTGGAACGAGGCGGTCCGCGCCGGCCATGAGTTCTCCGCCGAATACCGCTACCTCTCGACCGACCGGCGGACGCGTTGGGTCGCCGGGCGGGCGGTGGCGCTGCGGGACGAGAGCGGGGCGGTGACCGGCCATCTCGGCACCGTGACGGACATCTCCGACCGCAAGCGCGCCGAAGAGGAGCTCGCTCGCCACGCGAGCCTGCTCCGCGCGGTCCTCGACGCCAGCCCGGACGGGATCTGCCTGGTCGATCTCCGCGGCGACGTGCTGCTCTCGAACACCGCGCTGGACCACCTGCTGCCCTGGGATCGCGTACCGGACGCGAGCCTGCACGAGCGGACCGAGGCGATCGCGGAGCTGACCACCGATCCTTCGGCGTTCCGCGCCGCCAGCGCTGCGCTTGGCGGCAATCCCGTGACGCAGGTCCCCGACGAGTTCGAGCTCGCCCCGTCCGGAGCGGTGCTCCAGCGCCACACGCGTCCCGTGACGCTCGAGGGTGCGCCGGAGGCCGTGTTCGGCCGTCTCTTCCTGTTCCGGGACGTCACCGCCGAGCGGCGCGCCGAGCGCGCCAAGGATGAGTTCATCGCGCTCGCCTCGCACGAGCTTCGCACCCCGCTCACCTCGATCCAGGGCTACGTGGAGTTGCTGCAGGAGACCGAGGACGAGCCCCTCGGCGATCGCCAGAGGCGCCACCTGGCCGTCGTGATGCGAAATGCCCGGCGGCTCTCGCTGCTCGTTGACGACCTCCTGACGGTGGCGCGCGCCGATGCGGGCCGCCTCGGGCTCGCGGTGAGCGACCTGGACCTCGGCGAGCTGGTGCGCGACTGCGTGCAGGCCTCGGGGCCGGCCGCCCTCGAGCGCGGCATCCTGCTGGAGGGCTCGCAGGCGCCGGCCCGGGGGCGGGCAGACCGCGCCCGGCTGGGCCAGGTGCTGGACAACCTCGTCTCCAACGCGCTCAAGTTCACGCCGCCGGGCGGTCGGATCGTCGTGAGCGCGCGCGCCGAGGACGGCGGCAACGTGCTCGAGGTGACGGACACCGGCATCGGCATCAGCGCCGACGATCAGTCGCGCCTGTTCGAGCGCTTCTACCGGACGTCCGGCGCGGTCGCGGCCGCGGTTCCGGGCACGGGCCTCGGCCTCTCCATCAGCAAGATGATCGTGGAGGCGCACGGCGGCCTGATGGAGGTTCACAGCACGGAGGGCGAGGGCTCGACCTTCCGGGTCGTCCTGCCCCGCTGACGAGCGGTTCCCCGCCGGACCCCCAACGGGGTCAGTGGTGAACCGAAGCGCGCTGGCGTGGTTTTCCCGCAGGGGATCCGCGCCTGCCCCGGATGCGCCGTTCCTTTCGGGGGCGGAGGCTTGTCGTCACGGCCCCCGCGGCACGGACAGGGAGCGAGCGGCGATGGCGCACGTTGCGGACATCATGACCAGGCGCCCCATCCTGGTCGGCCCCGACGACGGCCCCGACGAGGTCCGCCGGCTCATGGAGGCGGCCCGCGTGCACCACATGCCGGTGGTCTGCCGCCGAAGGCTGACGGGGCTCTGGACCAGGACCGACGCCGGCGCTCCGCTCCTCCTGGACGCCGAGCGCGCGTTCGAGACCACGCCCGAGGCCGACGCGTCGAGGGCCGTGGCGGCCCTCCTCGACGGCCGCGAGGCGGTCGTCGTCTGGCCGGAGGGGGGCGGCCGCCCCGTCGGCCTGGTCACGCGCGGCGACGTGCTGCGCCTGGTGCGACTGGCGCTTGAGACCGGGATCGCCGAGCGCCGCCAGCACCCGCTCGCGCTGCTGCTCGCGGGGCCGCGGGGCGCCGGCAAGACGGCGCTCGTGCTGCGTGCGATCGATCGGCTCCGGGCCTGGGACGTCGTGGTGGTCCAGGCCGACAACGAGCTCTGCCGCGTCCGGGGTGAGGTGCGCCCAGGGGTCCGCGTCATCGAGGTCCCTGAGGCGCACTGGGCCCGTGGCCTGGAGCACGCGCTGCCGGCGCTCGACGGCGCCGACCTGATCGTGCTCGAGGAATCGGACCCGCCGGCAGGCTCGGCGCAGCAGTTCCTGGGCGGGCTGCAGGTGGTCGTTGTTGCGGAGCCGGATCTCCAGTGGCTGACGGCCGACCGTCTCCGGGCCGCCGATGCGCTCGTGATCACGCAGCTCGATCCGCCGAAGGAGCCGGGCCGCCTGGAGGCGAGCCTGGTGGGGCTGCGGCGGAGCCGTGCGGGCCTGCCGATCTTCCGGATCGGTCCCGCAGCGGCCGACCCGGGGATCGCGGACTGGGTGGCCTGGCTCGAGGTATCGCTGCGCGCGCGCCCGTGATCGTCCCTGCGCGGCCCGGCCGGCGGCCGGTGCACGCGTCGCGCGCCGCTCACCCCTTGGGGGGATGCCCGCGCGCACGCCGCGGCTGGAGGCTGCGGCTCACTCGGAACGCAGCATCGACACGGATCCGCCCGGGAGGCCACCGATGAAGAGCGTGCTGATCGTCGACGACGACCGGGACATCTGCGAGGTGCTGGCGTGCATCCTGGGCCGCGCCGGCTTCGAGGTCCGCTGCGCCACCGACGGCGAGCGGGGGCTGCAGGCGGCGCTGCGCACCCTGCCCGACCTCGTGCTGCTCGACTGTACGCTGCCGACGCTTCCCGGGCCGGCCGTCTGCCGGCGGCTGCGCCAGAACCCGGCCACGGCGGCGACCCCGATCCTCATGGTGACCGCCCGCGGCCACCCCGACGACGTGCTGCACAGCCGGGCGGCGGGAGCCGATGGCCACCTCGTGAAGCCCTTCGCCGGGCGGGAGCTGCTGCGGCGAGTGCAGGACCTGGTCGGCGTCTGAGCGATCCGGGCTGGCGTCGGCTCAGGAGACGGCGTCGTCCGGGGCCGGCCCGAGTCCGCCCGGGCGCACCGACCCCGCGCTCCGTGGCAGGCTGACCGACTCGGCGCCGCCGCGTGCGATGCCGGAGTCGCGAGCGAGCAGGTAGCTCCACGCGCCGAGGCGCACGGCGTCGGAGAGCGTGATGCCGTGCCGGCGCGCCAGGTGCTCGAGGACCTCGTGCTCGCTCCTCGTGACCCGCGCCTGCAGGACAGCCGTCAACGGCTTGCGCCGCCGGCTGGGCGGCTGGAGGCCCACGGGCTCGTCCGCCGGAATCTCCATGATCGAGCTTCTCCGCATGTGGACGTTCACGCGACGGTCCTCTCGCTTGGCGGGTCAGCAGCCCGGTCCCCTGATGGGTCCAGCTGGACGACGGGCTCCACGTTAAGTCCTGCCGCCTCGCCCTACATGAGCGGATGCCACGGCTTCGCGTGCGGGAGACCCGTAGCGCTTGCGGAGAAAACCCGGAGGCGCCCGGCTGCCGGGCTAGCGGTTTCGCACCGCGAGGCGCACGGAGGCGGGCGCGCTCGCGCGGACGCCGGCGCCGGCGACCGCGGTCAGCGTGTACGAGCCGCCTTGCAGCGGCCGTCCCCGCACGAGGCCGGAGATGCGGACCCGGTTCGACCCCGCGCTCCCCGCGCGGAGGAGCGACGCCGTGACCCCGCGCCGCCCCACCCTCCTGATCGTCAGCCGAACGCGGGCGCGGGCGGAGAGGGTGAAGCGGATGGTCGTGCCGACGCCGGCGCGGACGCTCCCGGCCGCACGGGTTCGAAATCGGGCGGGCGTCGCCCGCAGTCCGGAGATGAGCACGCGTGCCGCGGGCGCTCGCGTCGCCGGGACCCCCCCGGCCGGCGCCGCGACGCGGGCGATGGGGGCCGGGCCCGCGCCCCCGGCCACGGACGCCCGGAGGGGCTGCCAGGTCGGCTGGATGTCGCGCGCCCGGCCGGCCGCCACCTCACGGAGGTCGGTGCCGTCGAGGTTCATCGTCACGATGGCCTGCGCGCCCTGGCTCGAGCGGAATGCGATCCGGCTGCCGTCGGGCGAGAACGCGGGGTAGCGATCGGAGCGCGGCGAGCTCGTGATCCGGGTCTGGGCCGAGCCGTCCCGGTTCATCACGTAGATGTCCTCGTCGCCGTCGCGGTCGCTCGTGAAGGCGATCTGCCGGCCATCGGGCGACCAGGAGGGGAAGCGGCTCGTTCCGGCGCTCGTGAGCTGG
>JAWVEW010000345.1:0-3505 GCA_033856495.1 Miltoncostaeaceae bacterium
GAGTTCTTCCCCTGCTACGCCGCGATGATGAACGCGATCGGCCGGGAGCGCGGATGGTCCGAGATGACCCGCCGCCAGTTCGACCACCTCCGCTCGCCCCGCGGGGCGCTGCTCGTCGGCAGCCCGCAGGAGGTCGCCGAGAAGATCCTCTTCGAGCACGAGCTCTTCGGGAACCAGCGCTTCCTGGCACAGATCAGCGTCGGCACGATGCCCCACCGGAGCGTCATGCGCGCCATCGAGCTCCTGGGAACGCAGGTCGCGCCGCTCGTGCGCGCCGAGCTCGGGCGCCGCGCCGGCGCCAGCCCTCCGCTGACGGCCGCGCCCGCCAGCTGACCGGCCCGTCCGGGAGGCCCTGACCCGACCGGTCAGGCCCTCGAGGACCACGCGCCGGAGCCCGCCGAGGGGGCCCGCGTCGCCGCACGCGACACGGGCCCCCTCGGGTGCGTCAGCGGGTCTCGACGCTGACGACGGCGAACTGCTCGTCGACGTAGACGGTGGCGGGCGTCCCATCCGACTTGACGATGTGCGCCTCGTACTTCGCGTGGCCGTCGGCGTCGGTCTCGACGCGCTCGATGGTCGCCCCGGGGACCTTCGCCAGGGCGGCCGCGCGCACCTTCGCCAGCGGGTCGCCGGTCAGCGGCGTCTCGTCGCTGCGCTGGCCGCCCCACCCGTGCCGCCCGCCCGCCGGCGGCGGGCTGGCCGCCGTCGGCAGCTGCTGGACCGTCGTGCTGGCAGCGCTCTGGGCGGTGCCCGAGCCCGACCCGCTGGCAGCGGAGGCGATTCCGTAGCCGCCGATGCCCAGTCCGATGGCCATCGCCGCCACCGCCACCGACCGAAAGGGCCTCGGTCGCCTGTCGTCGCTCATGGGTCGTCCCTCCTCGTCCGTCTCGCTGGAACGCCCGATGCGGGCGCTCCTCAACACTCCCCGCCGGCCGTAAGAGGACCGTGTGCGCAGGGTCGGAGGAACAGAAGACGGCCCCTTGGGGGGCAGCCGCCGCCTCGCCCCGATACCCTCCCGGCATGGCGCGGACCGCCTTCGTCTACGGCGAGAACCTGCTCGCCTACAACCTCGGCGACGAGCATCCGCTCTCGCCGGTCCGGCGCCAGCTGGCGGTGGAGCTCATCCGCGCCTACGGCCTGCTCGACCGGCCCGACGTCACGCTGGTGGAGCCCCGGACCGCGCTGCTCGAGGAGATCGAGCGCGTGCACGCGCCCGCCTACGTGGCGGCGGTGCGCCGCTACAGCGCCGAGCCGGCCATGGCCGCCTCCTGGGAGGCCGGCCAGTGGGGCCTGGCCAGCGGTGGCGACACGCCGGCGTTCGCCGCCATGCACGAGGCGGCGGCCGCCCTCTGCGGCGCCTCGCTGACCGGCGCCCGCGCGATCTGGGGCGGCGATGCCGACCAGGCCTTCTGCGCCGGCGGCGGACTGCACCACGCCTTCGCGAACCGGGCCGCCGGGTTCTGCATCTACAACGACTGCGCGGTCGCGATCCAGGCGCTGCTCGACGCCGGCGCCGAGCGGGTCGCCTACGTGGACGTGGACGTCCACCACGGCGACGGCACCCAGTGGATCTTCTACGAGAACCCCCGCGTGCTCACCTGCTCCGTGCACGAGAGCGGCCGCTACCTGTTCCCCGGCACCGGGGGCCTGGGCGAGCGGGGCTCGGGCGCAGGGCAGGGGGCGTCGCTGAACATCCCGCTGCCCGCGCACGCGGGCAGCGCTCCGTACCTGCGCGCCGTCGAGGAGGTGATCGCCCCCGCCGTGCGCGCGTTCCGCCCGGACGTGATCGTGACCCAGAACGGCGCCGACCCGCACCACGCGGACCCGCTGGCCCACCTTCAGGTCACGATGGACGCCTTCCCCCGCCTCTATCGGGCCATGCACGAGATGGCGGTCGACGCCGCGGAGGGCCGCTGGCTGGCGCTGGGCGGCGGCGGCTACACCTTCGACGTGGTGCCCCGTGCCTGGGCGATGCTCTTCGCCGAGATGGTCGGGGCGGAGCTGCCGGACGCGCTGCCCGAGCAGTGGCTCGCGCTCGCGCGCGAGCGAACCGGCCAGGAGCTCACCCCGACCCTCCTCGGCGACGTCGAGCCGGCCGTGCCCGCCGAGGTGCGCGAGCGCGCCGACGCGGAGGCCCACCGGGTGGTCGACCAGGCGCGCGCCCTGGTGTCCTGAGGCGGCTCGGCGCGGATCCGCGCCGGCCCCCGGGGTTCCGGGAGTAGCCTCGCCGCAGGTGGAGGCAGGCGCCCCGCATCACGAGTCCGCCCTCTGGCGGCGGGCGGCCGAGCCGGTCGGCGCGCACGACCTCGCGGCCGCGCTCCTCGACCGGGGCCGCTACGGGCACTCCCGCGGCGTGGCCCAGCAGGCGGCCCGCCTGGCCCGCGCCAGCCGGCTTCCGCGCGACCGGCGCGCCCGGCTGCTCTGCGCCGCCTGGCTCCACGACCTGGGTCACGGGCTCGGCCCCGGCTTCCACCCGCTGCTGGCGGCGCGGGCGCTGCGGCGGGCCGGCCACGAGCCGCTCGCGCGACTCGTCGCCCATCACCTGGGCGCGGCCTTCGAGGCCGCGATCCGCGGTCTGCCTCCGCTCGGGCGCGAGTTCCCCGTCCCGGCGGACGCCGACGCGGCGCTGCTGACGCTGCTCGACGTGGCCGACGTGACGACAGGCGCCGACGGCGCACGCATCACGCCCGCGACCCGGCTGCGCGAGCTGGTGGGCCGGCGCCCGCCGAGCGACCCGGCCGTCCGGGTGCTCGTGCACACCGTCTCCCGGCTCGGCGCCGAGGCCACCACGCGCGCCCTGGTCGAGCACGTCTCGCCGCGTTCGCCGACCTGACCCGCGACGGGCCCGTCGCGGCGCCAAGACTGTTCAGCAAGGGGGGCTGACTGCCGATCCTGCTGGGGTGAGGACAGATTCGCCGCGGCGCGGTCAGGGGGGCTTCACCATGATCGAGGTCATGGTGGCCTGCCTCGTGCTGGTCGTCGGGGTCCTCGGCACCATCGGCATGGTCGCCACCGCCAACCACACCACCGCCACCACCCTGGCTCGCGAGGGCGGCACCAACCTGGCGCGGGAGATCACCGAGCGCGCCCGCGAGGTGCCCTACGCCAGCCTTACCCAGACGACCGCCGCCACGCTGCTCAAGGCGCTGCCGGGGCTGGCCAGCACGAGCGGCGGCGGCGCCTGGACGATCGCCCGCCGCGGGGTCACCTACACGGTCGCCGTCAGCGTCTGCGAGCTCGACTCCCCCGCCGACGGCGTCGGCTCCCGCGACCCCTCGACGTTCTGCCTGCTGACCTCGGGCGGCGGCGGCGGCGGCGGCGGTGGTGGCGGCGGTGGTGGCGGAGGCGGCGGCGGCTCCGGCATCTGGGCGGACCTCGGAATCCTCGACGTGAACGTCAACGTCTCCCTGAGCGGCAGCCTGGTCAACACCATCTGCAACCTGACCGGGCCGCTCAACATCAGCCTCCCCGCGATCGCCGGCGCGGTGCGCGCCGGCGCGCAGGT
>JAWVEW010000346.1:0-9671 GCA_033856495.1 Miltoncostaeaceae bacterium
CCTCGTCGTCGCGCTCGATCACCGCCGGCTCGCCGTCGAGGACCTGCGCCAGCGCCGGCGCCACGCCGACGTCCAGCTCCTCGTCGCCCTCGAGCTCCTCCTCGTCGGCGCCGAAGCTCTCGATCAGCAGCGGGTCGGTGTCGAGGATCCCGGGCTCCGGCAGCAGCGCCTCGTCGGCCCTGCCCTCGGGGTCCCAGCGGACCCTCACCTCGCCGTCGAGGATCTCCATCTCCGCCAGGGCGACGGGGTCGCGGGACATCAGCTCACCAGGGGCCGGCGGCGGCGCGGACTCCGCGCGCAGCTCCGCGGGATCGGCCGTCATCCAGAGGGTGATCTGACGGGCGCGTTTGGCGACCGCGTGCACGAGCGCGTATCGGGAGCCGTCAACGTGCTCGAGTGCCTGGTCAAGACGCCGTCCGTACAGCATCAACCCCCCAGGTAGCTTGTGGCAGCGTTCGGTAGGACGGGACATACTAGCGTCACCCGACCGGCGTCCGCCGTTCTTCGGTATGCGTCACGCGCGCAAGGAGGCCTCCACCATGCTGGTCCTCACCCGCAAGGCGAACGAGAGCATCATGATCGGCGACAACATCGAGGTGTCGGTGCTCTCGGTGCTCGGGGAGAAGGTTCGCCTCGGCATTCAGGCGCCGCGGGAAGTGCCGGTGTTCCGCAAGGAGGTCTACCTGGAGATCCAGGCCCAGGACCTTCAGGCGGCGCGCGCGGCCGGAGCTGCCGTCGTGGAGGCGGACTCCACCCGCTGATCTGCCCGGCGCTCCCGGGGCGCGCCGGCCCCGCGGGCGTCCAGCCCGGCCCCCGAGCGAGGGGTCGGGCGCGGCCCCGAACGGCCCCCCCGGCCGTTTGGAACCGCGCGCTCCCGGTGAGACTGCTGCCAGACTCGGGGCAGGGGAGGAGCGCGCAATGAGCATGAGCATCGTCGCCGTCGGCGGCGAGCGGCCGCCGATGCCGGACCCGCTGCCCGGCCCCGCGCGCATCCCGGAGCCGACGCCCCCGGCGATCCCGGAGCCGACGCCCGACCCGGTCCCCCAACCGGTCCCGGAACCCGCGCCGTCGCCGCCGCCGGAACCGGTGCCGTCGCCGACGCCGCAGCCGGTCGGGCTGCCCCAAACGACCCCGGAGCACGTGCCATCGACGAGGGGAGGCCACCGATGAACGCCTGGAACCTCCGTGAGATGCCGGTCGAGGCGCACCATCCGGAAGTGCTGCTCTCCACCCCGGAGGGTCGCGCCATCGCCCTCGACCTTCCGGCCGGCGAGCGCCTGCAGGAGCACCAGGTCCACGAGCGCGGCTGGCTGCTGGTGGTCGACGGCGAGGTCGAGATCGCGGACCACGACGGCAACGCCACCATCGGCGGCGCCGGCCTCCTCGCGCACTTCGACCCGAACGAGCCGCACGAGGTGCGCGCCCGCGAGCGCTCGCGGCTGCTGCTTCTGCTCACCCCGTGGCCCGGTCCCGGCCATCCGTCCGAGCGGGAGGCGCGGCGCGTCGAGCAGCAGCACGACGAGGCGGTCGAGGACTCGTTCCCCTCCAGCGACCCGCCCGGCGTCACGGCGGGCCTGGGCGGCCAGTAGCGGCGCCGGCCGGGCGGCCCGCCGCGCACCCTCCGCCCGGGCGGCAGCCGGTCGGCGCGCAGACGCTGCTGCGGGTCCTCCGCGAGCGGTTCGGCCACGATCGTTTCCGTCCCGGGCAGCGCGAGGTGGTCGAGGCGCTCCTTGAAGGACGCGACGCGCTCGCGCTCCTCCCCACCGGCGGCGGCAAGTCGCTCATCTACCAGCTGACCGCCCAGCTGCTGCCGGGCGCGACGCTGGTGGTCTCGCCGCTCCTGGCGTTGATGAAGGACCAGGTGGACGCGATCGAGCGCCGGGGGCTGCCGGCCGCCGTGATCGACAGCACCCAGACCCCGGCCCGCGCCGCCGCGGAGCTCGACGAGGTCCGTGCCGGGCGGGCGAAGCTGCTCTACGTGACGCCCGAGCGCCTGGAGGACCGGGAGTTCATGGCCGCGCTCGCGGCGGTCGAGGTGCCGCTGCTCGTCGTCGACGAGGCCCACTGCATCTCGGAGTGGGGGCACGACTTCCGGCCCGCCTACCTGCTGATCGGTCCCGCCGCCGAGGAGATCGGCGGCGGGCGCGCACGGCCGGCGATCCTGGCGCTGACCGCCACCGCGACGCCCTGGGTGCGCTCGGAGATCGTGGAGCGGCTGGGGCTGCGCGAGCCGCTGGTGGTGGCGCGCGGCAGCGACCGCCCGAACCTGTTCCTGGAGTCGATCCGCGTCGAGCGCGAGACCGACGAGCGCCGGGTCCTCGAGCGGCTGCTCGACGGCGCCGAACCGGGCTACCCGGAGGGCCGGCGCCGGGAGCTGGAGACCGCGATGTCCGGCAGCGGAATCGTCTACACGGCCACCACGCGCGCGGCCTGCGCAACCGCCGGCTGGCTGCGCGAGCGCGGGATCGCGGCCGATTGCTACCACGGCCAGCTCCCCAAGCGCGAGCGCGTGCGCGTCCAGGCGGCCTTGATGTCAGGGTCGCTGCGCGGGGTGGCCGCCACGAACGCAATCGGCCTCGGCATCGACAAGCCGGACGTCGCGTTCGTGATCCACCTCGACGTGCCGGCCAGCCTGGAGGAGTACTACCAGGAGGCGGGGCGGGCCGGCAGGGACGGCCGCGTCGCGCGGTGCACGCTGGTCTTCAGGCCCGCGGACCTCGGTCGGGCGGCGTTCCTGGCGGGCGGGGGCAGACTCGAGCGCGACGAGGTCGAGCGGGTGCGGGCGGTGCTGCGCTCCCGCGGCGAGCTCACCCTGCGCCAGCTCGCCGAGGAGTCCGGGGTCGGCCGGGGGGACGTGGCGAGGCTGGCGGAGCTGCTCGGCCAGGAGGGGCTCGCGCGGATGGCGCGCGGGCGCATCCGGCTGCTGGCCGGCGACTTCGAGCCCGACGCGGTGCCGCTCGAGGCGGAGGAGCGACGACGGGCTTACGAGCGCAGCCGCCTGGAGATGATGCGCGGCTACGCCGAGTCGGACGGCTGCCGCCACCGCTACATCCTCAACTATTTCGGCGAGGAGCCCGAGGGTGGGCGCTGCAGGATGTGCGACAACGACGTCCGGGTCGGGGGCGAGGGGATGGAGGAGCCGCTGCCCGAGGGGAACGGCGCGGCTGCGGTCGGCCTTCGCGTGGGCGACCGGGTGCGACACGCCAGCTGGGGGCCCGGCGTGGTCCAGCGCGTCGCGGAGGGGCGGCTCACCGTGCTCTTCGAGGAGGTCGGCTACAAGACGCTGGCCGCCTCCCTGGCCTTCGAGCGCGGCATCCTGGACCGGCTCGACTGAACCGTCCCGTTTGGCGGCCCCCGAGGGCGGGAATCTGGCGCCGCGAAGGGTCCCCGACCATCGGAGGAACGACAATGGAGGGCACGCCCGAGACCGGCGTCGTCGACCGGCGGCGCCTCGAGGAGGAGCTCCGGCGCCTGGAGGCCGAGCTGGCGGTTCCCGAGCGCGAGGCGGCCGGCGAGCTGTCCGACGTCGACCAGCACCAGGCCGATCAGGCCACGGAGACGTTCGACCGGGAGTGGGCGCTCGGCCGGATCGAGGACCTTCGCGCCCGCCTCGACGCCGCCGCCGGCGGCGTGCCGCTCGGGCGGGTCGTGCGGCCCGGGGTCGTGACCGCTCCGCCGGACCCCGACGACGACACCACGCCGCTGGACAGCACGAAGGATCCCGACGAGTCCGGCGAGATCTACCAGGAGGGCCGCACGATCCCGCACGTCGGCGAGCCGGAGCCGGGCGACGACGCGCTCGAGGGCTCCTACCGGCCCGACTGATCAGCAGAGGCGGACGTCGCGCGCGGCGGGGACCCGGGTGGGCCGCAGCCCAGCCCGCTCCGCCGCGGCGGCGAAGAGGCGGGCGTCGTGCAGCGCGCACGCGCAGCCGTCGTTGTTGAAGTACGCGAAGACGTCCGCCTCCGGGCCCCAGAGCTCGGCGAGCCGCCGCGCCCAGCGCTCGCGGGAGTCGCGCCCGTAGCAGGGGTGCGGGCGCGCGCGGCCCTCGTGCATCCGCAGGTAGCCCCAGTCGGCCGTGCGCCACAGCGGGCTCGCGACGCCCATCCGGTCGGCCAGGCACAGCGCCGCGCCGCGGCTCTCGAGCAGGGCGCGCGCCTCCGCCGAGAACCACGAGGGATGGCGGAACTCCACCGCCACCCGCACCCCGGGGTCAAACGCCGCCAACGTCGCGTCGAGGCGGTCGAGGTCGGCCCTGAGGTCGGGCGGGAGCTGCAGCAGCACCGGGCCGAGCTTGGACCCCAGCGAGCGGGCGCGCTCCAGCAGCAGCCGCACCGGCCCCTCGGGCTCCCGCAGTCGCCGGACGTGGGTGAGGAAGCGGCTGGCCTTGACCGCGACCACGAAGTCCTCGGGGGTGCAGCGGGCCCAGCGCGCGAAGGTCGCCGCCTCCGGCAGCCGGTAGAACGCGTTGTTGACCTCGACGGTGGCGAAGCGGGCTGCGAAGTACGCGAGCCAGTCGGCCTGGCGGACCCCGCGCGGGTAGAACGTCTCCCGCCAGTGCCGGTACTGCCATCCCGAGGTGCCGATCAGGACCGGCACGGCCCATCCGGGAGGATCGAGAACGAGGGGAGCAGCGTGGCGGAGCCCATCAGGCGGAAGCTGATCCAGTACATCCAGGAGGCGGTGGCGATGGAGGAATCCGTCGGCGAGAGCCTCCAGGGCATGATCGAGACCACCGAGGATCCCGACATGCGCGCGCTGCTCGAGCGGCACCTCCTGGAGACCGACGAGCACGCCGGACGCCTGCGGGCGCGCCTCGAGGCGCACGGCGAGGGCGCCTCGCTGCTGAGGGAGATCGGCGGCTCGCTGCAGGCGGCGCTCAAGGGGGTGGTGGAGCTGGCGCGTGGCGACCGGCCGGCCCGCAACGCGCGCGACGCCTACGCCACCGAGCACCTGGAGATCGCGAGCTACGAGCTCCTGGAGCGGGTGGCGACGCTGGCCGGGGATCCGGAGACGGCCGCCGTCGCCCGCCGCAACCAGGCCGACGAGGAGGCGATGGCGAGGGCGATCGCCGGCAGCTGGGACCGCGTCGCCATCCTGGCGCTGCGCGAGGAGGGCATCGACGTGTGACGGGCGACCCGGCGGTCAGCCGGGCCCGACCCGCGGGTCGATGGCGCTCGCCAGCGCCAGGCTCTCGCCCAGCGGCCGGCCGGCGCCGGCGGCGATCCAGCAGGCCACCGGGGCGGCGGCGCGTGCGGAGGCGTGGGCGGCGATGCTCGCCAGGCGGAGGATCTGCTCGACCTCCTCGTCGGTCGGCGCGGGGACCCCGAGGGAGGCGGCGAAGCGGGCGATCCACTCGCGATCCGTCATCCGCGCGCAGTCTACGGTCCGCTCGTGGGCGGTCCACTAGTTCGGTCGAACCGCTCCCACGTAGCGGTTCCCGTACCAGCCCTCGTCCATGCTCGAGACCTTGACCGCATCGCCGGTGTGCGGCGAGTGGATGAACTGCCCGCCGCCGATGTAGATGCCGTCGTGCCCGAGGCCGTCGAAGAACACGAGGTCCCCCGGCTCCAGCCGATCGCGGCTGACCTGCGCGCCCGAGCCCCACTGGGCGCCGGTGTAGTGGGGGAGGGACTTGCCGAAGCGCGAGTAGACGTGGCTCACGAACCCCGAGCAGTCGAAGCCGCCGGGCGACGAGCCGCCCCAGCGGTACGGGGTGCCGATCAGCTGCATGGCGTAGCCGACCACGTCGGTGCGGCCGATCCCGGGGCTCGCCGCCGTCGCCGTGGCGCCGCCCGGCGACAGCGAAGCCCCGGCGACCGGAAGGCCGGACCGCGCGAGCGCGCCGGCGGGGGCCGTCGGGGCCGCCAGGAGGCCGCCGGGCCCGGAGTCGATCCGCCGCTGCTCGGCCTGCATCCGGGCCAGCCGGGCCTGCGCGACGGCGTACATCTCGGCGGCCTGCCGCCGCTCCACCTGCTCCAGGAGCGCCAGCTGGCCCCGGGAGCGCCGGAGCAGCGCCCGCCGCTGCGCCAGCACCGCCTCGATCGCCGCCCGCCGGCGCGCGGCGCTCGCCAGCTCGGCACGCACCGCGCGCCGGTTCGCGAGCAGCGCGCGACGGGCGCGCGCCATCCGCTCCCGCGAGGCCTGGACGTCCCGGACCACGCTGCGGTCGGCCCCCTCGACGCGCCTCAGCAGCGTGTAGTCGTCCATGGCCTCGGAGAAGCTGCGGGCGCTGAGAAGCAGCTGGGCGAGCGTCGGCTGCCCCTCCCGATAGATGGCCACCAGCCGGGCGGAGAGCCGCCGCTGGGCGAGCGCGTGATCGGCCCGCGCCTTGCGCAGGAGGGCGCCATTGGCGCGGATCTGGCCCTCCACCAGGCCGAGGTGATAGCGGGCGCCGTTGTAGGCCTCGATGATGCGCCCCGCCTGGGCGTCCAGCTCCTGAAGCTGCGCCTGCAGGCCGAACACCTCGGCGCGCTTGGCCGCCAGCGACCCGGGGTCCGCCCGCGCCGTCACGATGAGGCCCGAGGTCGCGCTGCCGCCGAGGGCGGCGGAGACGACGGCGAGCGCCGCCACCCGCCGAGACCGCAGTCGGATGGGAAGGGCGTTCAGCGCCGCATCCGCTCCTGCTTCGACTTCCGGGGCACGCCGCAGCGCCGCTCGCCGCCACCAAAGGCGGGCTCGGGGGCCACGGATCGGAGGACGCTACCACGGGCCTCGGACGCGGGATCAGCCCGAAGCGAACCGGCTGACGCCGGAGCGGAACGCTGGCGCCGCTCGGGACGGTCCACTACAAAGGGCTCATGGCGCACGTCCACCACCATGGCCACCGCCACCCTCATGGCGGCTTCGGGCAGGGGGCGGCGGACGCCCGGCGGCTGACGGTCGCGCTGGCGCTGATCCTCGCGCTGCTGGCCGGCGAGGTGGTGGCGGGCGTGCTCGCCTCGTCGCTCGCCCTGCTCTCCGACGCCGCCCACATGCTCACCGACGCCGCGGCGATCGGGCTCTCCCTGGTCGCGGCGCGCCTGGCCGTCCGCCCCGCCGCCGGCTCCCTCACCTACGGGTGGAAGCGGGTCGAGATCCTGAGCGCGCAGGCCAACGGCGTCACCCTGCTCGTGCTCGCCGGCTTCATCGTGGCCGAGTCGGTGCGGCGACTGGTGGACCCGCCCGACGTCACCGCGCCGCTGGTGCTGGCCGTGGCGCTCGTGGGGGCGCTCGTCAACGTGGCGGCGGTCTGGGTGCTCTCCGGCGCAGACCGGCGCAGCCTGAACGTGGAGGGCAGCTTCCAGCACCTCCTCACGGACCTCTACGCCTTCATCGGCACCGCCGCGGCCGCGGTGGTGATCCTCCTCAGCGGCTGGGACCGCGCCGACCCGGTCGCCTCGCTGCTCGTGGCGGCGCTGATGCTGCGCTCGGCATATGGGCTGCTGAAGGCGTCGGGGCGGGTCTTCCTGGAGGCGGCACCGGAGGGGGTCGACCCCGACGAGATCGGCCATGCGATCGCCGGCCGTCCCGACGTGGTGCAGGTGCACGACCTCCACGTCTGGGAGGTGACCTCCGGCTTCCCGGCCCTCTCCGCGCACGTCCTGGTGAGCGTGGAGGCCGACTGCCACGCCGCGCGCCGGGACCTGGAGGAGATGCTCGCGTCGCGCTTCGGGATCCGCCACTCCACGCTGCAGGTGGAGCACACCTCCGGTCGCCTGCTCTCCATCGCACGGCCGCCCGAAGGCCCTCCGCCGGCCGGCCCGCCGTAGGCGGCATGCGGCGCATCGACCTGCTCGACGTCCCCATCGTGCAGGCCCCGATGGCGGGCGGTCCGTCCACGCCGCGGCTGGCGGCGGCGGTGTCGGAGGCCGGCGGGATGGGCTTCGTCGCGGCCGGCTACCGGACGCCGGAGGCGCTGGCGGAGGACATCGCGGCCGTGCGGGCGCTCACCGGGCGGCCCTTCGGCGTCAACCTCTTCGCCCCGACCGGGAGGCCGGCCGACCCCGACGTCGTGCGCCGGTTCGCCGAGGCCCTCCGACCCGAGGCCGAGCGGGCCGGCGTGTCACTCGGGGAGCCGCGCTTCGACGACGACGGCTTCGAGGCGAAGCTCGCGGTGTTGTGCGGGGGGCCGGTGGCGGCGGTGTCGTTCACGTTCGGCTGCCCGTCGCCCGAGACCGTCGCGCGGCTCAGTGCGGCGGGCTCGTCGGTCTGGGTCACCGTCACCGACGTCGCCGAGGCCCGCGAGGCTGTCGACGCCGGCGCCGACGCGCTGGTGGTGCAGGGGGTGGAGGCGGGCGGGCACCGCGCGACGTTCGTCGACCGCCCCGATCCGCCGGACTACGGCCTGCTCGCGCTGATCCAGCTGGTCCGGGCCCGGGTCGAGGCGCCCCTGGTCGCCACCGGCGGCATCGCCACCGGGGCGGCGATCGCGGCGGTGCTGAGCGCGGGCGCGGCTGCCGCGCAGCTCGGCACCGCCTTCATGCGCTGTCCGGAGGCCGCCACCCCGCCGGCGCACCGCGCGGCCCTCGCGTCGCAGGTCCCGACGCGGCTCACCCGAGCCTTCAGCGGCCGGCTCGCCCGCGGGATCGTCAACCGGCTGCTGGAGGAGCACAGCGCCGGCGCGCCGATCGCCTACCCCGAGCTGCACCACCTGACCGCGCCCCTGCGGGCGCACGGCCGCCAGGCCGGCGACCCCGACCTCGTCAACCTCTGGGCCGGGCAGGCGCACGAGCTGGCCGAGGAGGTCCCTGCGGCCGAGCTGGTCGCCCGGCTGATGGCCGACGCCCGGGAGGCCCTGCGCGTGGCGGAGCTGCGGCTGCGGCCGGCGTAGCCGCTCGCCCTCAGCCTCAGGCGCGCTCCGGCTCGGCGAGCGCCTGCGGCCGGGTTTCGGCCGCCCCCGGCGGCTCGTCCCGGTGCGGCGCGAACCAGCGCTGGGCGATGAACGTCGGGGCGATCGCGGATCCGACGACCACGCTCATCAGCAGCGAGAACTGCGTGCGGTCGATGATGCCGGCGTTCAGGCCGTAGAGCGAGGAGATCGTCCCGAAGGTGAGGCCGGTGCTCATGAGGAGCGTCCCGAACCAGGCCTCGCCCGGCCCGCGCATCGTCCGCCGCGCGAGCGGATAGATGCCCAGGAGCTTCGGGACCATCTTGGCGGCGGCCAGCACGCCCAGCGCGCCGAGGCTCGTCCAGACGGCCGCCAGCGATACCGCCATGCCGCCCTTGAGGAAGAACAGGGGGGTGAGGAAGGCGAAGGCCACCACCCGCAACCGCTCCTGCTCGCGCTGATGGCGCTGGTAGTGGCGGGCCATCACCAGGCCGAGCACGAACGCCGGCAGCACCGCGTGCCCGCCGGAGAGCTGGCCGAGGTACATGAGCAGGAAGAAGGCGACGAAGACAAGCTTGATCTCCGGCTCGATGACGCGGTCGCCGTAGCGGCGGAAGAAGAGCGGCGCGATCCGCGGCAGCAGCAGGATGAGCCCCACCGAGACGCACAGGAAGAGGAGGAAGAGCCCATTCGGTCGGATGAAGATGACCGAGAGCGAGGTTGCGGTCGCAAGGTCGGTGACGAACGTCGCCGACATCAGGAGCTTGCCGAGCCGCGAGCGGTTGAGGCCGCTCTCCACCAGCACCGCGTAGACGACGGCGAGCGACGTCGTGGAGAGGGCGACGCCTGCGATCGCGCTGGC
>JAWVEW010000347.1:0-7278 GCA_033856495.1 Miltoncostaeaceae bacterium
GAGCCCGACGGCGCCTACCCGGCCGCGCCGCCCGCGGTGATCGTCGCCTGGACCGGCCCCGGCGACGCCCGCGTGCTGCTCCGCCAGGCGCCGGCCCCCCTGGCCAGCCCGGACCCCGGCGGCCCGCCCGCCCGCGAGGTCGAGGTGGGCGGCGCGCGCGGGGTGCTCCGCGGGCGCTGGCTCCCCACCCTGGTCTGGGAGACGCCGGAGCGCGCCTTCGGGCTCCAGGTGCGGCGGGTCCCCGACGGGGTCGAGGTGGCCCTGCGGGTGGCTCGATCCGTGCCGCCGGACGGGCCGCCGTAGCGGCCGCCTGCCGCGTCGGGAGGCCTCCGCCCCCCGCGCTGTACGCTTCGGGGCCGATGTCGATCGTCCGCGTGGCCCCCGCCTCCGTCCTGCGCGGCATCGTCCGAGTCCCGCCGGACAAGTCGATCACCCACCGGGCGCTGCTCCTCGGAGCGCTCTCCGACCGCGCGGTGGCGGTCGCCCGGCCGCTCGACTCGGAGGACACGGCGGCGACCCTGCACGTGGTGGAGGCGCTGCGCGTGAACGTCCGCGGCCGGCTGGGCGAGCTGGTGCACGTGGAGGGCCGCGGCCTGCGCGGGATGGCCGTGCCGCCGGCGCTGGACTGCGCAAACGCGGGGACGCTGATGCGCCTGCTGACCGGGATCCTGGTCGGCCAGCAGGGGGAGCACACCTTGCTCGACGGCGACGACTCCCTGCGCCGCCGCCCGATGCGCCGGGTCGCGCGGCCGCTGCGCGCGATGGGGGCGGCCGTCTGGACCGCGCCGGAGGGGACGCCGCCGCTCGTGGTGAGCGGGGGGCGGCCGCTTCGCGGCATCGAGCACCGGCTCGAGGTGGCGAGCGCCCAGGTCAAGAGCTGCCTGCTGCTGGCCGGCCTCTATGCGGAGGGGGAGACCTGGGTGCGCGAGCCGGCCCCCTCGCGCGACCACACCGAGCGGATGCTCCAGGCGGCGGGCGTCCCGCTGCTGCGCGCCGACGGCGCGATCGGCGTCTCGGGGCCGGTGGACGGGCTCTCGCTGCCGGACCTCGAGGTCCCGGGCGACTTCTCGTCGGCCGCCTTCCACCTCGTGGCGGGCGCGCTGCGGGCCGACCCGGAGGTGCGCCTCCAGGGCGTCAACCTCAACCCCCGCCGCACCGGGCTGCTCGACGTGCTCGCGCGCATGGGGGCGCCGATCGAGGTGATCGAGGGCGCGCCGCTGGCGGGCGAGCCGGCCGGTGAGGTGGTGGTCCGGCGGGCGGGGATGCTGCAGGCCACCGAGGTGGCGCCGGAGGAGGTCCCCTCGCTCATCGACGAGCTGCCCCTGGTGGGCCTGCTCGGCGCCTTCGCGGCGGGGACCACGGTCGTGCGCGGGGCGGCGGAGCTGCGGGTGAAGGAGAGCGATCGCATCGCGGCGGTGGTGGCGGCGCTGCGCGCGCTGGGGGCGAAGGCGGAGGAGCGCGAGGACGGCTTCGCGGTCACCGGCTCGCCGCGCCTCCTGGGCGGGCGCGTGGAGGCGGGCGGCGACCACCGCCTGGCCATGCTCGGCGCCATCGCCGGCCTCGCGAGCGTGGACGGCGCAACGGTGGAGGGCTTCGAGGCGGCGGCCGTCTCCTACCCCGGGTTCGGCGCGGACCTCGGCGCGCTCGGGGCGGCGATCGGATGATCGTCGCCATCGACGGCCCCGCCGGCGCCGGCAAGACCACCGCGGCCCACGCGCTCGCGCGCCGGCTCGGGCTCGGCCACCTGAACACCGGGATGATGTACCGGGCGCTCACCTGGCTCGCGCTGCGCGAGGGCGTGGACCCGTCCGACGCGCCCGGCCTCACCGCCCTGGTGGCCGCCAATCCGGTCCGGCTCGAGGCGGTCGACGACGAGGAGCGGGTCTTCATCGGCGGCCGCGACGTCACCGCGGAGATCCGCGCCCCGGCGATCTCCGCCGCGGTCTCGGAGGTGAGCGCCCACCGTGCGGTGCGCCGCGCGATGGTGGCGACACAGCGGGCGCTGCTCGCGAACGGCGATTGGGTGTGCGACGGCCGGGACGTCGGCAGCGTGGTGTGGCCCCAGGCCGAGGTGAAGGTCTTCCTCACCGCGAGCCCCCTCGAGCGGGCCGGCCGGCGGCGCGACGAGCTGGCCGCTGTCGGGATCGACCTGCGGCTGGAGGCCGTGCTGGCCGACATCGAGCGGCGCGACCGTCTCGACAGCACCCGGGTGGAGAGCCCGCTGGTGGTCGCGCCCGGCGCGGTCGTGGTGGACTCCTCCGGGGTTCCAGTCGACGAGGTGGTCGAGACCCTGGTCACGCTCGTGCGCCGGGCCCGGGCGAGCGCGGTCGGCACCCGCGGCCCCGGCCGATGACCGATCCGCTCCCCCGCATCCGGCCCGCCATATGGTGGCCCGCCCGCCTGCTGGTGGGCGGCTTCTTCCGCGGCCCGCTGCGCATGACCCGGGTCGGGCGGGAGCGGCTGCCCCGCTCCGGCGGGGTGCTGATCGTGAGCAATCACGTCTCCTACCGCGACCCCCCGGCCGTCGGCGCCGCGGCGCTCCCCCGGCCGGTGCGCTTCATGGCGAAGTCGGAGCTCTTCCGGGTCGGTGTCTTCGGTCGGCTGATCAGCGGCCTCGGCGCCTTCCGGGTGGTGCGGGGGACGCCGGACCGCGACGCCATCCGCATGGCGCGGGCGCTGCTGGCCGCCGGGGAGTGCGTCGTGATGTTCCCGGAGGGCACGCGCAGCCCCAACGGGCGCCTTCGCCCCGGCTTCCCCGGCTCGGGCGCGCTGGCGCTCGAGCCCGGGATCAGCGTGATCCCGGCCGCCGTCTGGGGAACCCAGCGGCGGTTCGGGCCGGTGCGGGTCGTCTTCGGGGAGCCGCTCGACCTCTCGGACCTGGCCGGCGCCGGGGGCGCGCGCGGCGTGCGCGCGCAGGAGGCCACCCGGCGCATCATGGCCGCCATCGCCGCGCTCCTGCCGCAGGCCGGCGGACCGGTCCAGGACCCGCCCGAGGGCGTGCCCGCCCTCCCGGTCCGCTCCCGATGAGCACGCCCGACGACGCCGAGCGCCCGCGCCCGAAGCGGCACGTGCGCGAGCGGCCGCCGCCCGCCGGCACCACGGTCTCGCGCGGTCAGCCGCTGGTCGCGATCGTCGGCTACCCGAACGTGGGGAAGTCGACGCTCTTCAACCGCCTCTCCGGCCGGCGCGAGGCGGTCGTCGACGCGATGCCCGGCGTCACCCGCGATCGCCGTCAGGCGGGCGCCGACTGGAACGGCCGCGCGTTCCAGCTCATGGACACCGGCGGCATCGACGACGCGGACCCGACGCCGATCGGCCGGCAGGTCACCGCCCAGGCCGCGCTGGCGATCGAGGAGGCCGACCTGCTCCTCTTCGTCGTCGACGTGACCGTGGCCCCGACCCCCGGCGACCTGGAGCTGGCGGACCGTCTGCGCCGGTCCGAGCGGCCCGTGATCGTGGTGGCCAACAAGTGCGACGACTGGCGCTCGGAGGCGGAGGCCCAGGGGCTCTGGAGCCTGGGCGTCGGGGACGTGGTGCCGGTCTCGGCGGTGCACGGCCGCGGCTCCGGCGAGCTGCTGGACGAGATCGTGGCGCGCCTGCCGGACGCGCCGCCCGCGGACCTGGACCGCGTCTCGCCGCCGGCGATCTCGATCATCGGCCGCCCCAACGTCGGCAAGAGCTCGATCCTGAACGCCATCCTCGGCGAGGAGCGGGCGGTGGTGCACCACGTCCCCGGCACGACGCGCGACCCGGTGGACACGCTCCTCCAGGTCGACGGGCGCGAGATCGTCGTGATCGACACCGCCGGCCTGCGCCGGCGCGGCAAGACCGGCGAGGCGGTCGAGCGCTACAGCCAGCTCCGGGCGATCCAGGCCGCCGAGCGCAGCGACGTGGCGATCGTGGTGTGCGACGCGATGGAGGGCGTCACGGACTCGGACCTCTCCGTCATCGACCAGGCCGCGCACGCCCACTGCGCCACGCTGCTCGTCGTCAACAAGTGGGACCTCGCCCAGCCCGACCTCGAGCACCTGCGCGGGCTGGTGCGACGCAAGTCCCGCCAGCGTCCGCCGATCGAGGTCTGCTCCGCGGTCACCGGCGAGGGGCTCCACCGCCTGCTGCCGGCGGCGCTGCGGCTGCACGACCGCTACACGACCCGCATCTCCACCCACGAGCTGAACGTGGCGCTGCGGGAGCTGGCGGACCAGCGCCCGCCGCCGCGCAAGGAGGGCCGGCGCCTGTCCCTGCGCTACCTGGTCCAGACCGGCGTCGCGCCGCCCACCTTCCGGCTCGACGTCAACGACCGCTCCCTGATGCGCCGCGAGTACGGGTTCTGGATCGAGAACCAGCTGCGGGAGCGCTTCGCACTCGACGGCGTGCCCATGGTGATCGAGGTCCGCGGTCGCTGACGAGGCCGTCGCCGTGGCGGTGGTGGGCGGCGGCGCGTGGGGCACCGCCTTCGCCGCGATGGCCGCGCGGCGCGGCCGGCCGGTGACGCTCGTCTGCCGGCGGCCCGAGCAGGCGGCCGAGCTCGGGGCGACCCGCTGCAACCCAGGACAGCTTCCGGGGCTGCGCCTGCCGGACGCGGTGAGGGTGCGCCACCTGGGGGACGCGGACGCGCTGGGGGGCGCGGACCTGGTGGCGCTGGCGGTGCCCAGCCGGGGGGCCGGCGCGGCGGCCGCGTGGCTCGTGCCGCGCCTGCCGGCCGGCGCCGGCGTCCTGTCGCTGACCAAGGGGCTCGACCCCGAGAGCGGCCGGCGGCTCTCCGAGGCCTGGGCGGAGTGGCTTCCGGACGGCACGCCGTTCTGCGTGCTGAGCGGCCCCAACCACGCCGAGGAGGTGGCGGTCGGCCAACCGGCCGCGGCGGTCGTGGCGGGCGACGGCGGCCTGGCGCGGAGGGTCCAGGAGCTGCTCACGGATCGCCGCTTCCGCGTCTACGTCAACGACGACCTGGTCGGCGTGGAGCTCTGCGCGGCCGCGAAGAACGTGATCGCGGTCGCCGCCGGGATGTCGGACGGCCTCGGCCTGGGCGACAACGCCAAGGCGAGCCTGATCACCCGCGGCCTGGCCGAGATGACGCGGCTCGGGCTGGCATACGGCGCGCGCCCGGCCACCTTCCGCGGCCTGGCCGGCATGGGCGACCTGGTGGCCACCTGCACCAGCCGACACAGCCGCAACAGGCGCGCCGGCGAGCTCATCGCGCAGGGCGTCCCCCCCCACGAGGTGGAGGCGCGCATCGGGCAGGTGGCGGAGGGGCTGCCGACGGTCGCCAGCCTGCTGCGGCTGGCGGCCGACGCCGGGGTCGAGCTGCCGATCTCCGCTGAGGTGGCCGCCGCCTTCGCCGGCCGGCCGGCTGCGGCCTGCCTCGAGGCGCTGATGGCGCGCCCCGCCGCCGAGGAGTAGCCAGCGCGGCGCGACGGGGGCGGAAAGTGGTCGGCTCGGGCGTTGCTATCCTCGATGCCCCCTCGACCCGGAGGTCGACTCGATGAGACACCCGCTCCGCCTCGGCGGATCAGTCGCCTGGCGCAGGCTCCTCGTCGCGGTCTGCATGCTCGCAGCCGTCGCGGTCGCCGCCGCCGGCTGCGGGGGCGGGGGAAGCGGCGCTGCTCCCAAGACGCCCGCGGGCTTCGCCCCCTCGACCGCGACCCTCTACCTCGAGGCCAGCGCCAACGCCGACGGGCCGCAGTGGACACAGGTCCAGGCGCTCGCCCAGCGCTTCCCGGGCTATCCGCAGCTCATCGCGGACATCGAGAGCGACCTCGCGCGCCACGGGATCGACTTCGCCCGCGACGTCAAGCCGCTGCTCGGCGATCGGGCCGGCCTGTGGCTCGAGTCCTTCGCCGACGACGCCGGCATGGTCGCGGCGGCCCAGCTGGCGGACGGCAAGGAGGGCGACGCCACCGCCCTGATCCAGCGCGCCGCCTCCGAGGCCGGCACACCGACGCCCAAGCAGCACGGCGGCGTCGACTACTACCAGGTCGACGACATGGTGGTGGCCGTCCACGACGGGGTTGCGCTGATGGGCGACAAGGAGTCGGCGCTGATCGCGGCGCTCGACGCGCACGATGCAGGCGGCGACCGCGTGATCTCCGAGAACGCCCGCTACACCAAGGTCATCTCGCAGCTTCCGGCCGACGCCCTGGGCACGCTGTACGTCGACGTCGGCGCGGCCGTGGGCGGCGTCCAGAACCACACCGAGCAGCTCGGCCTCAGGATGTTCGGGCTCTCGGCGAACAGCGCGCTCGGCCTCGCGGCGACGGCCCAGCCGACCGGCGTGGCCATCAAGGCGGTGGGGGAGGGCATCTCGCTCCTGAAGGGCGCCAAGCCGTTCTCCCCGAAGCTCCTGAACCACGTCCCGGCCGACGCGCTCGGCTACGTGGGCTTCACCGATCTGGCCGCCCTGGTGCAGGGCGTGATCGCGGGCGTCCAGTCCGACCCCGAGCTCGGCCCGCAGCTCCAGGGGCTGACGGGGCAGCTCGGCAGCATCCAGGACGAGCTGGGGGTGACGCTGGACGACCTGCGGGCGCTCGCCGCGGGGGAGGTCGCGGTCGTGGTCACGGGCGGCCCCGCCAACGCCACCTTCCCCGGCATCGTCGCGGTGCTCCAGCAGACCGATGGCGCACGGGCCAAGCGGACCCTCGACACGCTGCGCCCCACCGTCCGTCAGCTGATCGCCTTCGTGCAGCTCGGCCTGTCGGCTGGCGGCGGCGGCGCCGGGTCGCCGGTGCCCGAGTGGCGGCAGGTGGACCTGGCCAACGGCGTCAGCGGCTGGGAGCTGCCGCTCAGCCCGGAGGCCGGCATCGTCTACGGCGTCGACGGAGACCTCGTCTACATCGGCACCAAGCCGTCGGCCATACGCGCCGCCCAGGTGCCGGCCGCGCCGCTGGGCGCGGACGCGGCGTTCAAGGCGGCGGCCGCGAAGGTCCCGGCCAGCGACGCGCTCTTCATCTGGGCCAACATGCAGCAGATCCTGAGCTTCCTCGACCGTCTCGGAGTCTTCCGGACCGACGCCGAGCTGCTCCAGAACCTGCGGCCGGTCCAGAGCGCGATCGCCGGCGTCAGCGGGGGGGCGACGACCACCCTGGACGCCTTCCTCACCGTTCGCTGACCTGGCGCGGGGGGCGCCGGCCGGTCCGGCCCGCGCCCCGCTGCGCCACCGGCCCTCCGAAATGGCGGTTGCTATGCTCGCCGCGCTTTCGACCCCCAGCAAGGCAGGCACGTGCCCATGAGCGAGTACCTGTTCACGTCCGAGTCCGTCACCGAGGGTCACCCGGACAAGAT
>JAWVEW010000348.1:0-11683 GCA_033856495.1 Miltoncostaeaceae bacterium
ACGCTCAGCCCGGCCGCCCGGGCGCAGGCCCGGAAGGCCTCGCGGTCCTCCGCGCGGCGGATCGCCGCCACATCGGCCCCGATCAGCTCGACGCCGAAGCGCTCCAGCACGCCGGCATCGTGCAGCGCCACGGCGAGGTTCAGCGCGGTCTGGCCGCCGAGCGTCGGGAGCAGCGCGTCCGGCCGCTCGATCGCGATGATGGCCTCGAGCGCCTCCGGGTCCAGCGGCTCCACGTAGGTGCGGTCGGCGATGTCGGGGTCGGTCATGATCGTCGCCGGGTTCGAGTTGGCGAGCACCACCCGGTAGCCCTCCTCGCGCAGGGCGGTGCAGGCCTGGGTGCCCGAGTAGTCGAACTCGCCGGCCTGGCCGATCACGATCGGCCCGCTGCCGACGACCATGATCGAGCGGAGGTCGCGGCGCGCCGGCACGCTCAGAGGCTCTCGACGAAGCGGCGGAAGAGGTAGCGCGCGTCGTGGGGCCCCGGGCTCGCCTCCGGGTGGTACTGCACCGACCAGGCGCGCAGCTCCGGCGCCGCCAGACCCTCCACCGAGCCGTCGAAGAGGCTCGTGCGGGTGACCCGGACGCCGTCCGGCATCCCCTCCGCCACGACCGCGTAGCCGTGGTTCTGGACCGTGATCTCGACCCCGCCGTCCTCCGCCCGCCGAACCGGGTGGTTGGCGCCGCGGTGCCCGAACGGCAGCTTCTCGGTGGCCAGGCCAAGCGCGCGCCCCAGCAGCTGGTGGCCCAGGCAGATGCCGAGCATCGGCACCTGGCCGAGCAGCTCGCGCATGAGGGCGGTGGTGGCTGCGACGGCGGCCGGGTCGCCGGGGCCGTTGGAGACCACGACCCCGTCCGGCGCCAGGGCCAGCACCTCCGCCGCCGACGCGCCGGCCGGCAGCACCTCCAGCCGGCAGCCGGCCTCCACCAGCGCGCCGGCGATGCTGGCCTTCATGCCGCAGTCGATGGCCGCGACACGCGGGCCGTCCAGCCCGAGCGAGCGGCGCGGCCCGGCCGCCTCGGCGGCGAGGTCGCGGCCGTCGAGGCCGGGGTGGGCGCGGACGGCGGCGAGCAGCTCCTCGGCCCCGAGGCGGTCCGAGACGCCGCCCCGCATCGCCCCCGCGTCGCGCAGGCGCCGCACCAGCCGGCGGGTGTCGCAGCCGTCGACCGCCACCACCCCCTGCCCGCGCAGCCAGCTGCACCAGCCCACCGGACCCGCCGCGCCGGGCCCGTCGCCGGCCCGGCGCATGACGACGCCGGCGGGCCAGGCGCGGGGGCTCTCCAGCTGGGCCGGCCCGGTGCCGTAGGTGCCGATCATCGGGGCCGCGAAGCAGAGGAGCTGGCCGAGGTAGGAGGGATCGCTGACCGCCTCCTGGTACCCCGTCATGCCGGTCGTGAAGACCATCTCGCCGAGGGCGGTACCCGGCGCCCCGACCGAGCGGGCCTCCAGCACCAGGCCGTCCTCGAGGACGACCAGCGCGGGCGCAGCTCCTCCGCCGTCGTGCTGGCGCAGCCCGAAGACCTCCCGCGATCGCCCGAATGCCGCCGGGGAGGCTAGCGGGTCGGATGCGGCGAGGGTCTCCTACCAGCCGGCGCTGCCGGCGCCGCCCTTGAAGGGCCCCGCGAGGTCGCTCGTGATCCAGCCGCCGTAGAAGCCGCCCTCCTGCGGGAGGGCCCGCTCCCCGTCGACCTCGCAGGCGTCCACGCGCGCCGGGAAGAAGGCGAGGTGGTCGCGGATGGCGGCGAACGCGCGGCTGGGGGCCGGGTAGAGCCAGGCGGCGTCGACGGCCTCGCGGTCGCCGACGCGGATCGTGCGGTACACGGCCCGCCCCTTCCACTCGCAGAACGACGACCCCCGGCCGGGCACGAGCAGCGCGGCGTCGCAGTCCCCGGGGGGGAGGTAGTAGGTCGGCGGGTGGCTGGTCTCGAGGACCCGGAAGCCGCGCCGGGTCTCGGCGACCACGGCGCCCGCGACGACCACCCGCAGATGGCGCGCGGTGGCCTCGAGCCGGGGCGGGCGGGGGTAGTCCCAGACGGACTCCTGGCCCGGGCGTAACGGAACGCGGGGAACGATGACTCGGAACCGTAGCGGCCGGGCCCCGGGCCTTGACGGGGGCGCCGCCGCGATGGGGAATACGACGGCCCGCACGAGTCCAAGCTGGTGATCGCGAAAGGACTGCCGGATGCAACGTTCCTCACGTCGCCGTCTCCGCGCCCTGGGTCTGGGCGCCGCGGCGGTTGCCCTGGCGGCGGCGCCGGTGGCGATCGCCGCCTTCACCTCCGATGGGACCACTGCCAACGCCACCCTGGCCTCGGCGGGCGAGCCGTCGATCGTCCTCGGAGGTCTCAAGGGCGTCGGAAACGCCCGGGTGCCCTGGATCGCGCTCAGCGAGCCCCAGAACGTCGGTGGCCCGAACCAGGTCTTCGTACAGAAGTTCGCGGGCGGCGTCTTCACGCTCCAGGGCGCGTCGCTCAACTTCGACCAGCAGGTCGCCGCCTCGCACCCCTCCATCGATTTCGCCGGCAAGGGCGTCACGGTGCCGTGGACGACCTGGGAGGAGCCGGTCGGTCCGGGCGGCAACAGCGTCGCCCAGGTCTTCGCGAGCCGGTTCCTGCCCAACGCCGACCTGGCCAACGGGAGCTGGGAGATCAACGGCGCCCTGCGCGCGTCCGAGGCGGACTCGACCGTGCCCCGCGGCCCGTCGATCAACATCCACACCGACAGGGCCGGGACGGAGCCGCGCCTGGCGGGCGGCACCACGGTCGCCGGCAACGATCCGGTGCCCTGGGTCGTCTGGCGCGAGCAGGCCGGTCCGGCCGGTCTCGGCACCCAGATCTTCGTGGCCAAGGGCGTGAAGGACAGCGCGCCCGGGGCGGCCCAGGCCGGCAGCTTCACCTGGCACCCGCAGGGCACCGATCGCGGCCCCGCCGGTCAGGAGGCGGCCGTGGGCCCGTCGCTGAACGACGAGATCGGCGCGACGCGCGACGCCGTCCACCCGGACATCGCGTTCACCGGACCGAACAGCACCGTGCCCTGGGTGGTCTGGTACGAGGAGCCCGCCGGCGGGGCGCCGCAGGTGGCGCCCGAGAACCAGCGGGTCTTCGCGTCCAAGTTCGTGCCCGACACCGCCCAGGGCGACCGCGGCGGTAAGTGGATCCCCGTCGGCAACTCCACCGCCTGCGCGTTCGCGACCGCCAACGAGGACCGCGACGCCTGCTCGCTCAACGCCGTCGGGAACGCCAATGCCGAGAACCCGAACGTGACGGCGGGCTCGCTCGATCCGACCAAGCCCACCGTCCCCTGGGTGGCATGGCACGAGGAGGCGACGCCGGGCGGCATCCACCTCATCTTCGTGAGCCGTCTCGTGAACGGCGACCACTTCGTGGTCTTCCCGGGCCCGAACGTGGACGGCAGCCTAAACGCGAGCCCCGCCCAGGACGCCGACGAGCCCGACCTGCGCTTCGAGGGCAACGTGCTGCACGTCACCTGGAAGGAGGTCGTCGCGGGCGGCAAGGTGCACGAGTTCGAGCGGCGCTTCACGCCGGGGCCGAACGGAACCGGCAACTGGTCCACGGCGGTCGACATCCAGATCGACGCCACCCTCGACGGGGGGAACCCGGCCGTCTCGTCGTTCGGCGGCACCCCCTTCATCACCTGGGCGGAGGGCCCGACGCCCCCCACGGCCGGCGACCCGGTCGTCGGCAGCGTGGTGCTGCGGCACGACCCGGCGACGGCCGCTGCCCAGACTGCCGCCGCGACCAACGTCCTGTCCACCTCGGCGACGCTGAACGGCGCCGCCACCGGCGACCCCGGCGTCTACGCCGTCTCGTTCGACGTCGGGCCGACGACCGCGTACGGACAGACCCTCCAGGTCGGCGACATCACCCACAACGCCCCGGACCCGAGCCAGCCCTTCAGCGCGCCGCTCACCGGGCTGGCGCCGGGGACGGTGGTCCACTACCGCGCGAACCTCACGACGGCCCTCGGGACGGTGAACGGCGTCGACCAGGTGCTCACGACGACGACGCCGGTCCCGATCGGCCCGGCCCCGGTGATCCCCACCACGCCGACCACGACCGTGCCCGTGGTCACCCCGCCCCCCAAGCCGAGGCTCCACCGGGTGCGGGTCAGGTTCCGGCTGGCGACGCGGGGGATCGTCAGGTTCGAGGTGCACCGGCGCACCGCGCGCGGCAAGGTGGTCGCGCGCTTCCGCCGCGGGTTCGCGAGGGGCCGGCGGACCTTCGTCGTGCCGATCCGCGCCACCGGCCGGTTCGTCGTGGTGGTCAGGTTCGGGAAGCGGACGCTGGTCGTGCGGTCCGTCCTCCTCAAGTAGCGGGCGATCGTCCGGGAGGGGGCCGCGCCGGCGGCCCCCTCAGGGCCCCTGCCGGCCCGGCCGGGCGCGATCCTCGGCCAGCGCCAGCATCGCGTCGAGGATCCGGTTCACGGGAGTCGGGATCGCCCGGAGCGCCCCCTCCCGCACCACGAAGCCGCACAGCGCCTCGCGCTCGAGCCGCTTCCCGGCCGCCAGGTCCTGGGCGGTGGAGGGGAGATAGCGCTCGAGGCCCGGCGTCGGCGCGGCCATCTCGTCCAGGTCCGCGGCGGTGAGCGCGACGCCCTGGCGGCGGGCGATGATCGCCAGCTCCGCCATCGCCTGGCGGGCGAGGGCGGCCGTCTCGGGCGTCGCCAGCACCTCGCCGACGGTCGCCCCGGTCACGGCGCAGAGGGCGTTGAAGCCGACGTTCCACGCGAGCTTCTTCCATTGCTCGTGCACGATGTCCGAGCTGACGGCGACCTCCCACGCCGGCGCCACGATCGCGTGGACGGCCTGGGCCAGGCGCCCCGGCGCCCCGCCCGGCTCACCGATGAGCACCCGCCCCTCCGCGAGCCGCTCCACGGCCCCGGGCTCCGCCAGCCGCAGGCCGACGAAGGCGAGACCGGCCACCACGCGCCCCGGCCCGAGCAGCGCCTGCGCGCGGTCCACGTTCTGGACCCCGTTCTGCAGCGAGAGCACGGGTGTCTGGGGCTCGAGCGCCGCCGCCAGCGCCCGCGCCGCGCGTGGCGTGTCGTGGCTCTTGGTGGTCAGAATGGCGAGGCTCGCGTCCCGACCGTCGGGAGCGGCGAGCGCCGCGACCGGCGCGGACCACTCGGATCCGTCGGGCTCGCGGACCCTCACCTCGCCCCGGCTCCGGAGGGCATCGAGATGCGATCCCCGCGCCACCAGCACCACCCGATGGCCGGCCCGCGCCAGGAGGGCGCCGTAGTAGGACCCGACCGCGCCGGCCCCCATGACGGTCACTGATGCCATCCGCCCCCGATCCCCCCCTCCGGGCGCCCGCCGGCCGCCTCGAGGCGGTGCGCGAAGGCACGGTACTGGTGCTGCGGATCGCCAACGAGGCCAGGGCGAACGCGCTGGACGACGGCATCCTGGACGCGCTGGTCGCCTCGCTGCAAGAGGAGCGCCGCGGAGATGCGCGCGCGCTGGTGCTGACCGGGGCCGGGAGCCGCACCTTCAGCTCGGGCTACGACCTGGGCGGGATCGCGGCCGGGGGCCGCACGGCGGAGGTGGAGGGCGCCGAGCGGCGGGTGCTGGAGGCGGCGGCCGCCATCGAGGCCTGCCCCTGCCCCGTGGTGTGCGCGCTGAACGGCGGCGCCTACGGGGCCGGCCTGCAGCTGGCGATGGCGTGCGACTGGCGGATCGCCAGCCGGGCCGCGCGCTTCGCCATGCCGCCGGCGCGGCTGGGGCTCGTGTACGCCCCCGAGGGACTGCGGGCCTTCGTCGACGCCATCGGCGCCGGCCACGCGCGCGAGCTCTTCCTCACCGGTCGCGCCATCGACGCGGAGCGGGCGCTGCGCATCGGGCTCGTCAACGACGTGGTGGAGCAGGAGCAGGTGGCCCCGCACGCGCTCGAGGGCGCGCGTGCGTCCGCAGCCTGCGCGCCGCTGGCGCTGGCCGGCACCAAGGCGTTCCTGCGGGCGATCGCCGGCGGCGACGCGGCCGCCGAGGCGTCGGCGCGCGACCTTCGCCGGCGGGCGTTCGCCTCGGAGGACCTGGCCGAGGGGCTCGCCGCCTTCCACGAGAAGCGCGAGCCCCGCTTCAGCGGGCGCTGAGCGACCCGCTACCGCTCCGGGGGTCCGGCGGCGGCCACCTCGGGGCTCACGGTGTCGAGGAACTTGGCGAAGTTCGTGCGGAAGAGGCTCGCCAGCTCGGCGGCCTGGCGGTCGTAGGCGGCCGGGTCGGCCCAGGTGGAGCGAGGGTCGAGCAGCGACGACTCCACGCCCTGGACCGCCACCGGCACGTCGAGCCCGAACACGGGGTCCCTGCGGGTCTCCACACCGTCGAGCGCGCCGGAGAGCGCGGCCCGGATGATCGACCGCGTGGCGGCGATCGGCATCCGCCTGCCGACCCCGTAGGGCCCGCCCGTCCAGCCGGTGTTCACCAGCCACGCGGCCGTGCCGTGCTCGGCCAGGCGCTCGCCCAGGAGACGCGCGTAGACCGCGGGCGGCTGGGGGAGGAAGGGGGCGCCGAAGCAGGCGCTGAAGGCCGCCTCGGGCTCGACCACGCCGACCTCGGTGCCGGCGACCTTGGCCGTGTAGCCGAGGAGGAAGTGGTACATGGCCTGCTGGGGGGTCAGGCGGGCGAGCGGCGGCAGCACGCCGAAGGCGTCGGCGGTGAGCATGACCAGGGCGGTCGGGTGGCCCGCCCGCTTGGCCGGCAGCGCGTTCGGGATCGACTCCAGCGGGTAGGCGCCGCGTGTGTTCTCGGTCACCGAGGCGTCGTCCAGGTCGAGCCGCCGCGTGGTCGGGTCCATCACCACGTTCTCGAGCACGGTCGCGAACCGGCGGGTGGTGGAGTAGATCTCCGGCTCGGCCTCGGGCGAGAGGCCGATCACCTTCGCGTAGCAGCCGCCCTCGAGGTTGAAGACGCCGTCGTCCGCCCAGCCGTGCTCGTCGTCGCCGATCAGCGGGCGCTCGGAGTCCGTGGAGAGCGTGGTCTTGCCGGTCCCGGACAGCCCGAAGAAGACCGCGACCGCGCCGTCGGCGCCCACGTTCGCGGAGCAGTGCATCGAGAGCACCCCGCGCTGGGGCAGGCGGTCGTTCATCAGCGTGAACACCGATTTCTTGATCTCGCCGGCGTAGGCGGTGCCGCCGATCAGGATCTCCTGGTCGGTGAGGTGCAGGGCGACGAAGTTCGGCGCCCGGGTGCCGTCGCGCTCCGGGTCTGCGGTGACGGTGGGCGCGTGCAGGATCACGCACTCGGGCATGTGCGCCCGCAGCTCCTCCTCGGTGGGGTCGATGAAGAGGTCGCGGGCGAAGAGGGCGTGCCACGGGCTCTCGGTGATCACCCGCAGCGCCAGCCGGTGCTCGGGGTGGGCGCCGGCGAACGCGTCGATGACGAAGATCTCGCGTCCCTCCAGGTGGCTGACGAGACGCTCGCGCAGGGTCTGGAAGAGCTCGGGCTCCATCGGCTGGTTGACGGCGCCCCACCAGACGCGGTCCTCGCTGCCGGGCTCGCGAACGACGTACTTGTCCTTGGGCGCGCGGCCGGTGTGGGCACCGGTGGAGACGACCAGCGGGCCGCCCTCGGCGAGCTCGCCGTCGCCGCGGCGGATCACGTGCTCGTAGAGCGTCGGGACCGAGGGATTCCAGATCACCTGCCGCGCCTCGGCAAGCCCGTGCGCCTCGAGGCCGACGGGCCCCCGCAGTTCGGTCAACGCGCTCATGCACCCCCCCGGTCGTGGATCGCGAAGCTGCCCGGGGCCCGCGACCGGCCCGGACGATCGATGATCGCACAGAGGACCGCCGAGACGGCGAGCGAGACGGGCATGCCGAGCGACGAGCCGGCGAGGTGGAGCGCCAGCCCGGCTCCGAAGCCGGCGCCCCACGCCGCGAGCCCCGGGACGCTCCAGCCGCGCCGCGGCGCGCCGCCGCGGAGGGCGTGGACGCAGATGACGGCGATCAGGGACGGCGCCGCCAGCGCCATCACCGTCAGGTAGCCCACCATCCAGCGCGAGAAGCCGAGCGTGGCGAGGGCGGTGCCGGCGAGCGTCACCGCCACGAGGGCCCGGCGATGCCCGGCGCCGGGCAGTGCGTCGGTGAGCGACAGCGCGCCAGAGTAGATGTTCGTCATCACCGAGCCCGTGAACCCGACCGCCACGAACAGGTAGGCGACGGTGGGGCTCCCGAGCCCGCGCAGCACGTCCGCGAGGTTCCAGGTGCCGGTCGTGAGGTAGAGGGCGGCGCCGGTCGTCGCGAAGGCGGCCACCGGGAGCGCCATCCCCACGAGCGCACACGAGAGCACCTGGCGCGCCCGGGCCAGGTCGCGCGTGAAGTCCGGCGAGCGCAGCGCGAACGCCGCGCCGTAGCCCACCACCAGCGCCACGGACTGGGCGAAGCCGACGGGGTGCGCGGGGTGCCCGTCGCCGGTGAGGCTCACGTTTCGGTCGCCGAGCGCGATCCAGGCCCCGTAGGCGGCGAGCGCGACCGAGGCGACGCCGGCCGCGAGCGCCGACCAGGAGAGCCACTCGACCCCCGCCCACACCACTGCGAGCATCGCGGCGGCGAACACGACGATGCCCGCGCGGTCGGGGGCGCCCACGAGCCGCGCCAGCGCAGCGCCGCCGACGCTGGTGTTGAGGGCGAACCAGCCGACCATCATGGCGAGCATCACCGGAGCGGCGGTGCGCCGGCTGGCGACCGGGCCGAGGGCGTCGGCGCTGAGCGCCAGCAGCGGCCGGCCGCTGCGCTGTCCGATCACGCCCTGGACCGCGGCCAGGGCGCCCAGGGCGACCACGCCGACGCCGATCGCCGCGAACAGCAGCGGCCCCTCGATGCCCTGGGCGACGCCGCCGCCCATCATCAGGACGGCGGGGCTGGTGCCGATCCCCACCCAGGGGCCGACGCGCCGAAGCCAGCCCGCGCGGCCCGTCGTGCCCGCCGCCATCGGGTGATCGTACGCCGGGCTGTCCGCCTGCAGCCGCGCGGAACGCCCCCGCGCTCCTGGGGGATACTGGCCCCGTGGAGGGCATCGGGGAGCTCGAGGCGGGGCGCGAGGCGTACGCCGGGCGAGCGTGGAGCGCCGCCTTCGAGCGCCTCTCCCGCGTCGATCGGGCGGCGCCGCTGGAAGCGGAGGACCTCGAGCTGATGGCGACGGCGGCGTACATGCTCGGCCGCGACGACGAATGCGACGGCTGCCGCGAGCGGGCCTTCCACCTCCATCTGGACGCCGGCGAGCTCCTGAAGGCCGCGCGCTCGGCGTTCTGGCTGGGCAACAACCTGATGCTGCGAGGGGAGATGGGCCGCGCGACCGGATGGTTCGGCCGCGCCCGGCGCCTGGTCGAGCGTGCGGGCGGGGACTGCGTCGAGCACGGGTACCTGCTGCTCCCGGTGATGATCCAGCAGCGGGTCGCCGGCGACCTCGAGGCTGCGGTCAGGTCGGCGGCCGACGCCGCGGCGATCGGGGAGCGCTTTGGAGACGCGGACCTGTTCGCCCTCGCCGCCACGAACCAGGGGATCCTGCTGGCCCACCTGGGGCGCGTCGCGGAGGGTCTCGGGCTGTTGGACGAGGCGATGCTGGCGCTCACGACGAACGAGCTGTCGCCGATCATCAACGGCTACGTCTACTGCGGCGTGATCACCGGGTGTCGAGCCGCCCACGAGCTGCGCCGCGCCCACGAGTGGACGGCGGCCCTCACCAGGTGGTGCGACCAGCAGCCCGACCTGGTGAGCTTCACCGGCACGTGCCTGGTGCACCGGGCGGAGCTCATGCAGCTGCACGGCGCATGGCTCGACGCGCTGGAGGAGGCACGGCGGGCGGGCGAGCGCTGCGAGCAGGCGCTGAACCGGTCGGGGGCCGCCGAGGCGCTGTACCTGCAAGGCGAGGTCCATCGCCTTCAGGGAGACGACGCGAGGGCTGAGGAGGCCTACCGGGAGGCCGGCGTACGCGGGTGTGAGCCGCAGCCGGGTCTCGCCCTGCTGCGGCTGGCGCAGGGGCGCACCGCGGCGGCGGCCGCGGCCATCCGCCGGGTGGTGGGCGAGACCTCGGCGCCGTCCCGGCGCGCCGGACTGCTGCCCGCATACATCGAGATCATGCTCGCCGCCGGCGATCTTGCGGCGGCGCGCAGCGCCTGCGGCGAGCTGGAGGAGATCGCCGGGCACCATGAGGGAGGCGTTCTGGACGCGGCGGTCCTGCACGCCCGCGGAGCGATCGAGCTGGCCGAGGGCGACGCCAACGGCGGCCTCGTCGCGTTCCGCCGCGCCTGGCAGGCGTGGCAGGAGCTCGAGGCGCCGTACGAGGCCGCACGCGCGCGGGTGCAGGTGGGAGTGGCCTGCCGCGCCCTGGGCGACGAGGAGGCCGCCGCGTTGGAGCTGGAGGCGGCCCGGGGGGTGTTCGCAGAGCTGGGAGCAGCCGCCGACCTCAGGCGGGTCGAGTCGCTCGCGGGTCTGGGGGCGACCGCCGGCGCCCACGGGCTCACGCCGCGCGAGCTGCAGGTCCTGCGCCTCGTCGCCGCCGGTGCGCGGAACAGGGCGATCGCCGCCGAGCTCGTCCTCAGCGAGCGGACGGTGGAGCGCCACCTGGCGAACATCTTCACCAAGCTGGACGTGTCATCGCGCGCGGCGGCAACCGCCTACGCATACGAGCACGAGATCGTCTCGACGACCGTTCGGCCGGTGGGTGGAACCACTCACCCGTCCTCGGACTGAGGTTGCGTGGTTCCCCGGAAGCGCTTCCGCCTGCCCACGGTGCACATTGCCGGCATGGACGTCCGCTCGGACGCCGGGACCGAAATGGAGGAGCCGGTCATGCACATCGTCGTTCACCACCTCGTCACGGACCGCGAGAGGTTCCTCGCGACCGACCCGCGCGACATCGCCGCGAACGCGCCGCCCGGTGCCCGGGTTCACCAGTTCCTGCCCGCCCGGGACGCGACCGCAGCGGACTGCCTGTGGGAGGTGGACTCGCTCGACGCTCTTCGTGACCATCTCGATGCGGCGACTCGCGGCATCTGCGACAACACCTACTTCGAGGTCGCGTCGGAGTCCGCGCTGGGGATCCCGGAGACCGCATCGGCGCGCGCGTAGGCGCGGCAATACGTCCGGGAGGGAGCGCCCTCGACGGGGGCGCTCCTCTCCCGTCCTCCCGAGACCAGCCGTGTCTAGGAGAGCGCGCTGGCGATGACGAAGACCGGCATGGAGAGCAGGCAGAGCGCCGCGAGCACGATCGCGCCGGCGGCGATCCGGCGGCCGGTGGCGGAGGCGGTCGAGTCCCGGCGCGCGCCGATGCCCACCACGATGGCGGCCACTGCCAGCGGCAGGCCGATCCACAGGCCGCCGGCGGGAAGGTCCCACGCCATGGTCACGCCGGGCACGGCGAGGATGGCGAGGACCAGCGAGAGCAGCGCCCCCCGAGGGCGCGCCCGGTGGGGGGTCAGGTCGACGTTGCGAGCGGTGGCAGTGGTCATGGTTCCTCCGAGGTCGGTGCGGTGTGTGCGACGAGCGTCGCGCAGCGCCGGCCGCGCGTCGTCGCGGCCACCGCTGAACCGTCCTCAGTGCTGGCGCTGAGTCCTACCCGGCCCCGGCGGTGCGGAGGTAGGCCAGGACGGCGAGCACACGCCGGTGGTCCTCGTCGGAGTCCGGCAGGTCGAGCTTGGCGAGGATGCTCCGCACGTGGCTCTCCACGGTGCGCTC
>JAWVEW010000349.1:0-2577 GCA_033856495.1 Miltoncostaeaceae bacterium
CCGGCCAGCGGGCCGTTCGGGCCGTAGGGGCCCTCTGGGCCGTACGGGCCGCTCGGCCCGAACGGGCCGGGGTCGACCACGCCGCTCAGGCCCCGGTTGGGGTTCGGCGCGAGCGGGTTGGGCAGCGAGACGGTGGGCACCGCAGCACTCGCGCTCATCGGCGCAGCGGCCGCGAGCACGCCGACCGCCGTCGCCGCCGCCAGCGTCTTCCGTAGTGACATCATGTTGAACTCCTTGGGCTGGCGACCGGGGCTGCCACCAGAATCTTTGTCCTGGCGCTGAGGGCTTCTCAGCGCGCCCCTCGGATTGCCGTCTCATCATCAGTCCGGGGGCCCTGTCGCCGAGCTGTCCCACGGTCCGGTCTGCGCTGACCGGTCAGGCGCAGGCGGCGGCCCCCTCCTGCACCCATGCTGTTGTGCATGACCATGCCTTCTCACCCCCGCCGCCGAAGCCGGCGGGCCGTCCTCTCGCTCGCGCTTCTGGCGTGCCTCGCGCCGGCGTCCGCCGACGCCTCGACCGGTCTCGTCCACGACGCCGCCGCGCTCGGCCCACCCCACCGCGCCACGCAGACCGCGCTGACCAACGCCGGTTCAGGCGTGGTCGACGTCGTGTCCCGGCTCAACCACCAGGGGCTCGTCGCGGCCGGCACGGGGATCGTGCTCGGGTCCGGCGAGGTGCTCACGAACAACCACGTGATCCACGGCGCCGAGCAGATCCGCGTCAACCTCCCGGGCGGGCCGACGCACCGCGCGGTCGTCCTGGGCACCGACCCCACGCACGACGTCGCCCTCCTCGCCGTCCGCGGGACGTGGGCGCCGACGCCGGCGACCCTCGGCGATTCGTCGACCCTCGCGGTCGGCGACCCGGTGCAGGCCGTCGGCAATGCCGGGGGCGTCGGCGAGATGTCGATCGCCGGAGGCTTCGTCACCGCACTGGGCTCGTCGGTGACCGCCACCTCCGACAACGGCTCGCACCCCGAGCAGCTGCAGGGGATGATCGAGACCGACGCCGACATCCAGCCCGGCGATTCCGGAGGGCCGCTGATCAACGCCGCCGGTCAGGTCATCGGCATGGACACCGCCGCCTCGGACGGCGGCGCCTACCTGGGCGCCGGGCGCGGATTCGCGATCCCGATCGACGCGGCAGTGGCCATCGCCCAGGGCTTCCCGTCCACCCCGGCCGCGCCCGCGGCGACGCCGACGTCCGACCGACGTCGCGCCCCCGAGCTGCGCCGTCACCGCCGACCTCTCAGTCGAGGAGCTCGCGGCCCAGCGCGACCTGTCGGGTAGCGATCTCGCGCAGCGCCTTTGCGTGCATCCGAGCGGCCGTCGCAAGCCAGTCGACGTTCGTCTGGCCGGCGGCCTGCTCGTGCGCGCTCGCGATCGACCCGAGCGCCTGCTCGTACCCGTCGAGCCAGAGCTTGGCGGCCTCGCGGCCCATGTCGAGGAGCTGTTCGGTCAGGTCCGCCTCGGCCAGCTTCGCGAAGGGAGAGGCGAAGAACATCGCCGAGACGTCGTCGGTCATGCCCATGGTGTTGTCCTCACTCCCGTGCGGGCGGGCGCTCACGCGCCGTTGGGGTTGACGTTCAGGATCACGGCGTCGCCCTGACCGCCGCCGCTGCAGATGGCGGCACAGCCCAGGCCGCCGCCGCGGCGGCGCAGCTCGTGGCCGAGGGTGCCGAGGCTGCGCGCGCCGGATGCACCGATGGGGTGGCCCAGCGCGACGGCGCCGCCGTTGACGTTGACGCGCTCCTCGTCGAGGTCGAGCATGCGGATCGAGTGCAGCGCGATCGAGGCGAACGCCTCGTTGATCTCCCACAGGTCGATGTCGCCGGCCTGCAGCCCGGCCTTGGCGAGCGCCTTCTGGGCCGCGCGCGCGGGCGTGGTCGCGAGGTTGGCGAACTCGTTGGCCGACTGGGCGTGGCAGACGATCTCGGCCAGCGGCGTCTTGCCGTTGGCGGCGGCCCACTCGTCGCTGGCCAGCACGAGGGCGCCCCCGCCGTCGTTGACCCCCGGGGAGTTGCCGGCGGTGTGCGAGCCCTGCTTGCCGACGAGCCCCGGCAGCGCCGCGAGCGTCTCCAGGCTCGTGCCGCGGCGCGGGCCCTCGTCGACCTCGACGACGGTCTCGCGCTTGCGGTCCTTCACCGTCACCGCCACGATCTCCTCCGGCAGGCGGCCCTCGTCGGTGGCGGCGATCGCCCGATCGTGCGAGCGCAGCGCCCAGCGGTCCAGGTCGGGGCGCGTGAGCTCGAGCTCGTCGCCGACCTCGGTGGCCTCGTCGAACATCTGGCGGCCGCTGAACGGGTTCGTGAGCCCGTCGTGCACCATCGCGTCGAGCATTGCGGCGTCGCCCATCCGGTAGCCGAACCGCGCGCGGGGCAGGAGATACGGCGCGCGCGACATCGACTCCATCCCGCCGCCCACCCCGACCTCGAGGTCGCCGGCGCGAATCGCCTGGTCCAGCAGCACCGACGCCCGCAGGCCCGAAGCGCAGACCTTGTTGATGGTCTCGCTCGAGACCTCCAGCGGGATCCCCGCCTTGATCTGCGCCTGGCGCGACGGGATCTGGCCCTGGCCG
>JAWVEW010000350.1:0-12307 GCA_033856495.1 Miltoncostaeaceae bacterium
AGGCCGAGCAGGTTCATCAGCATGGCGTGGTCCGCCGGTCGAAGGGAGAGCGCCTACCTCTGGTCGGGGTGCAGGAACGGCTCGCTGCTCCTGCCCTCCGGCTCGTAGAGGCCGTAGTGCCCGAGCAGGTCCGCCCACCAGTCGTCGCTCATGCGCCAGCCCTGCGGACCGTCCGCGGGCGGCGTGGGGGCCGCCGCGATCGTCTCCGGCTGGATGCCGGCGCACAGGAAGATCGTGTTGGTGGGGCGATCGACGGTCTCGACGGCCTCCACCGGCAGGTAGCTGAGCGATGCGGGGTGGCCGGGCAGCTTGTGGAGGCGCATGCCGCGCCTCGACACGCCCTCGACCTCGCCGACCACGCGCGTGCTATCGGCGGTGGGCACCTGGTAGCCGACGAGATCCACGGTCAGCTCCTGGATGGTCATGGCACCTCCTTCCGTCCCGGCCTGTGGGGCGGGGACCTCGGGGTTGTCCGTCGCCTCGTGATGTGCCTCAGACGTCTCTCGAGCTCAGGATGGGCCGACCGCGGTCGGCGCGCGTCGGCCGCAGGGAGTATTCGCGGTCATCTCTGGGATGACCCTCCGTCGGGCGCCCCCGGCCGCCGATCGCCCATCGACGGTCAGCGGTGGCCCGGCGATCCGTTCCCCTCCGTGGCCATGCGGGCGTCCACCCCGGCGCGTACGGCGGACGCGATAGGCGGCCCGGCTCCACGCCGGCGCGGGTCCCTCAGCGCCGACGGCGGGGTGACGCCGGCTTCCCGATTACCGCAGCGCCGAGCCCTCCGGCCAGCCGTGAGGGGGAATGGTTGCTGTCTTCAGTGCGGCCGCCGCATTCGGCGTCCATCGTTCACGTCGGACAGCGAGATGGCGTGGGATCGGAGCGGACATGGTGAACGCACCCGCGAAGGTCGTGTTCGGCGACGTCGAGGTCAGGCGCGTCGGGCTCGGCACGAACCGGCTCAGGAAGACGCGCGAGAACGTCGCCTTCATCCAGGCGGCGGTCGCAGCCGGAACCGCGCACATCGACACCGCGCACACGTACACCGGCGGCGAGAGCGAGGAGACGATCGGCGCGGCGCTGTCGGCCATCCCGGACGCGTGCGTGGTCGCGACCAAGGGCGGAATGCGCAGCGGCCGCCCGGAGGTGCTGCGGGCGGAGATCGAGGAGAGCCGCCGCCGGCTTCGCGCCGCGAGCATCGACCTCTACTACCTGCACCGCGTCGACGCGGACACGCCGCTCGAGGAGAGCGTCGGCGCGATCTGCGAGGCGCGCGACCGCGGCGACGTCCGGCACGTCGGGCTCTCGAACGTCGGCATCGACCACATCGAGCGCGCCCGCCGGGTGGTGCCGATCATCGCGGTCCAGAACGAGTACAACCTCTTCGACCGCAGGTTCGACGGCGTCGTCGACTACTGCGCCGCCGAGGGGATCGTCTTCGTCCCCTACTTCCCGCTCCACGGCAGCGGGGGCGCGATCCTCGCCGATGTCGCCGAGCGCCACGCGGCCACCACATCGCAAGTCGCCCTCGCCTGGCTCCTGCGGCGCTCGCCCACGATGCTTCCGATCCCGGGCACGCTCTCGCTCGAGCACGTCGAGGAGAATCTGGCGGCGCTCGACATCGAGCTGAGCCGGGAAGAGCTCGAGGCGTTGCGGTAGCACGGCGCTGCACGACGTGCGAGACGAACCTCACCGCGGCTGATCGCCGGCAGAGCTGCTGCACGCCGCCGGCCTCGACGCGCAAGCGATAACGCGGGCGGCACGGCAATCCGTCGGCGCGCAGGCGGGCGCGTGACGGTCTGCGCGTGAGCTCGGCGGCCGTGACTGCGGTCCCCGACCCGCCCGATCATCGTCTCGATCGCCGGATCATCGTGATCTCGAGCGTCGTCGTGCTCGGGTCGTTCATGTCGATCCTCGACACGACGATCGTGAACGTCGCGCTGGCGACGTTGGGTCGCCAGCTGCACAGTCCGCTCCACACGATCCAATGGGTCGCCACCGGCTACCTGGTCGCCCTCGCGGTGGTGATCCCGATGACCGGCTGGGCGTCGGAGCGCTTCGGGGCGAAGCAGTTGTGGCTGACCGTCGTGGCGCTCTTCATCGCCGGCTCGGCGTTGTCGGGGGTGGCCTGGTCGGCAGGTCGCTGATCGTCTTCCGCGTGCTCCAGGGTCTCGGCGGCGGGATGCAGATGTGCGGCGGGCCGACTCGTCGCAATCGGGGCGCCCCCGGGCCGCTCGAGGCGGCGCCGGAGGGCGGGAGGCCCCGACGAGCGAGCTACCGGGCGACCGCGCGGACGAACACCTTCGCCTTCACGTGGTGGCGGATCCTGACCTTCACCTTGGCCTTCGCCTTGATCGTCGTGTGCCGGCCGATCTTGGCCTTGGCCTTGGCCTTGACGAGCACCTTGCCCTTCCTGAGGTTCGCGTACGCCGAGGCCCTCGCCTTCACCTTGATGTCGCCGGCCTGAACCCGGGCGGCGATGAGCGGAGCCTTGACGGTGAGCTTGCGCAGGTCGACGAAGGTCGGGGCGACGAACGCGTCCACGGTGATCCCCGCCACGTTGGCGTGGGCCTTCGGGACGAAGACGAAGACCGAGGGCCGCTGGGTGTCGACCACCGCGACGCCCACGACGTCCGCCTTCACGACGTTCGCGACGTTGGCGTGCGTGTCGGTCGCCGCCACGACGAGCCCGTCGTCGATGGCGACGACGGTGTCGGTCTTCACGTGGGCGACGTTCGGGACGTCGACCTTCGCGTTGGCGGCGATGGCGGTGTCGTCCAGCAGGCCGCCCTCGCCGACCACCGGCGCGGTGACCGCGGGCACCACCGTGCCCAACACGCTTCCGACGGTGTCGGTGACGCCGAGCAGGCCGGTGGGCAGGAGCTCGGCCGAGGCGGTGCCGACCGAGCCGAGGGCGAGCGCGCCGGCTGCGGCGCCGACCGCGAGCAAACGAAGATTACGGGGAGTCCCCATCGTGAGCGTGGTCCTTTCCGGCCCCGGCGGCTGGCCGGGGTCGCGAGATCGGATGAGAGAGGCGCGTCCATGCGGCCGTGTTCTCATGGCCTGGCGGATCGCGGTGGGCGTAGGAGCCCCACGACAATGTCCGCCAACTGGGGCTGCGCTCGCATCGACCGGGCGGGGGGTCGCCGCCCGTCCGGAAGGGGAGTCGCCCTCCGCCCGGGCTGCTGCGCCCTGCACGACCGGCCGTCCGGCCGAGGTGGGAAGGCCCCTGTCCGGGGCCAGCCCGGACCCCTCCCGTGGCTCAGGCCGAGGCCAGCTCCCGCGCCGCGATCGCCGCCAGCCCGGCCACGTGCTCGTCGTCCGCCGGAAGCTCGGCGGCCGCGGCGATCAGGTCGACGAGCGCGCCCTCGCGCACCTTCCCGTCGGCGCTGCGGCAGGCGAAGCGGCCCGGAACGAGCGCCCAGAGCTGGATCGGCTGCTCGCACACCATGACCTCCATCACACCCCCGGCGTCGGGCGGCGCGAGCGACGATCCGTGGGCGGTCCAGCCGCCCTCGCCGCCCCGCAGCCGGGGCGGCAGCCGGAACGGAAGGCGGGCGACCTCGGCGGCCAGGGCCGCGCGGCGAGCGTCTCGTGCCAGGACCGCCCGGACCTCGACCGCGATCTCGGCGAGCGCCTCCGCCGAGGGCGGCCAGCGGGGCAGCGCCTCGTCGGAGGGGTCCTCCGTCCCTGCGGAGAAGTACCGGGACCCGCCGAGCCGGACGAGCACGAGCGGCGCCCGCTCGCGCCCCCAGGCGACAGCACCCTCGACGTTGAGGCCCGCCGGGCCGTCCTCCAGGAAGACCGGGCGCCCGTCACGCTCGCCCTCCCAATGGCAATGCACGCCAGGCGGTCGCCCCCGCCGCAGCGGAAACGGGTCGTCGGAGATGAAGACGGTCCCGTGCAGCGGGGCGCTCACCCCATCAGCGCCGCCAGCCGCCGGCCGCGCTCGGTGCCGGTGGAGAGGAAGAAGTCGCGCACCCCATCGCGGTAGACCCGCGTGCGCGCCTCCGCGATCGCCTCCGGCAGGGCGGCGGCGAACCGCGCCAGCGCGCGCGGGTCCGGGTCGCTGAGGTTCAGCCGGATGGTCGTCGTCGCCCCCACCTCGCCGAGACCGTCGCCCGGGTAGACCGCCACCTTCCGCCTGCAGAGCGCGACGGTGAGCTCCTGCGCGCTCGCTCCGATGCCGGCGCAGTCGACGACGCAGGAGAAGCCGTACGAAGGCTCCACCACGAGGCTCGCCACCTCCCGCACCGCCGCCAGGTTGCGCCGAATGACCTCCTCGCCCCGGCGCAGCCAGTCGTCATCGTGCAGGGCCGCCTCCGCCCCGACCTGGGCCAGCATGTTGGTGTTGAGCCGCACCGCGGCGATCTTGACCTGCAGGCAGGCGCGCAGCAGGGCGGGCGGCCCGCCCAGCGCGCCGATGCGGGCGCCGGCCATCCCATAGCCGTGGGCGAGACCGCTCGTGGTCAGCGTCACCGCCTCCGGCTCCTCGGCGGCCACCGCCGCGAGCGGGTGGTGCCGGGCCGCGGGGTCGGTGCGGTGGGCGGAGTGGGTGGTGTCGGCCAGCAGCACCAGGCGGCGCTCGACCGCCAGCCGCACGAGCGCCTCCAGCTCCTCCCGCGTCTGGACGGTGCCGAACGGGTTCAGCGGGTCGCAGATGAAGACCATCTTGGTGCGCGGCGTCAGCGCGGCCGCAACCTCGTCGGGGTCGAGCCGGAAGCCGTTGTGGGGGCCCAGCCGCACGAACCGGGGCTCTGCGCCCGCCAGGCGCAGGGCGGGCACGAGGTGGAAGTAGCCCGGGTCGGTGACGATGACCTCGTCGCCGGGGTCGAGGCAGGCGAGCGCCGCATAGCCGACCCCGGCCTGCGCGCCCTCCGTGCCGATCACCTCGAAGCCCTCGTCGCGCGGCCGCCCCAGCAGCCGCCGGGCCATCAGGTCGCGCAGGGGCTCGGTGAGGTCCGGTGAATAGGGGCCGACGTGGTCGGCGTCCACCGCGTCGCGCATCGCGTCGAGCGCCCGCGGCGAGGGGCCCATGTGGTTCGCCATCCAGCCGAGGTCGGCCCATTCCTCGCGGTCGAGGGCGATGCGCCCGTCGCGGTAGATGTCCGCCGGGTCCCATCCCAGGATCCGGTAGGCGTCGCGGTAGGTCATGTAGTTGCCGAAGCCCTGCGGGTCGGCGAGGACCGCGCGGGCGCGGGCGGAGGCGGCCCATCCGGCCCCGCCGGCCGGCGGGCGCCAGGTGAGCACCGAACGGCGCGCCGGCGTCAGGGGACCACCCGGGTGCCGGTGCGACCCGCCAGCGCGTCGCCCACGCGCTCCAGCGATGTGATGATCGCCTCGCCGCCGGAGCTCTCGACGAAGCGGATGGCGCCCAGGATCTTCGGTCCCATGCTGCCGGCGGGGAACTCGCCGGCCTCGAGGTGCCCGCGCGCCTCGTCCACCGTGAGGACGTCCACGGGGCGCTGATCGGGTCCGCCGAAGCCGAGGAAGACGCGCTCGACCCCGGTCAGGAGCAGCAGCCGGTCGGCGCCGACGAGCCCGCCCAGCCGCGCGGCGGCAAGGTCCTTGTCGATGACCGCCTCGACGCCGGCGAGGCCCGTCCCGGAGCGGGTCACCGGCACGCCGCCGCCTCCGCACGCGACCACCACGTCGGTCGTGCGCAGCAGGGCCTCGATCTGCGGCCATTCCACCACCTCCAGCGGGTCCGGCGAGGGGACCATTCGCCGCCAGCCCCTGCCGGCGTCCTCGCCGACCGACCAACCGCGGGCCTTGGCCAGGCGGCGCGCCCGGCCGGCCGGGAAGAAGGGCCCGATCGGCTTGGTCGGCTTCGAGAACGCCGGGTCGTCCTCGCTCACCACGACCTGGGTCATCACCGCCGCGACCGCCCGCGGCCGACCCGCCGCGTCCAGGGCGTTCCCGATCGCCTGGCAGAGCAGGTAGCCGAGCTGACCCTGGGTCATCGCGCCCAGCACGAAGAGCGGCTGCGGCGGCACGTCGGGCGCCAGCGCCTCCTGCGCCAGCGCCAGCGCGCCCACCTGGGGCCCGTTCCCGTGGACCAGCGCGACCCGGTACCCCTGGTCGACCAGCTCGACGATCGACCCCGCGACCTCGCCGGCGCGCTCGAACTGGCTCTCGAAGTCGCCCAGACCCTCGGGCGCGAGCGCGTTTCCGCCAACCGCTATCACGACCGTCTCGCTCAGGCCTTCTCCTTCCCGCCAAACGCGGAGCGGTCACCTTTGGACCGGTGGCGGCTTGCTTCAGCCGCGTGGCTGGGATACGGATGGTAGTGGCCCATTGGTGACGCGGTCCACGCCCTGCTGGGCGCTGGTCCGTGACGCCCTCCCAGCGCGCGAAAGGTAGTCGTATGGCGAAGATCGAGGGAATGAAGCCAGAGCCCGGCCAGCAGCTCTTCGACGTCAGCGAGAAGGTCTTCCCGGACATCAAGGCTGAGCCCGGCGAGACGGCGTGGATCTTCATGCACACCGTGCCCTACGAGGGCTCGGTGGGCCTGGTCAACCTGCTCACCGCCACGCGGCTCGTCCGCAAGGGCTTCAAGGTGAGCCTGGTCCTGTACGGCCCCGGCGTTCTCATGGCCTCGGGCACCCGCGGCTACCCCGGCGTCGGCGACGAGGCCTTCCCGGGCCACATGGCGATCAACAACCAGATCAAGACGCTCCTGAACGAGGGCGCGACGGTCTACGCGTGCCGCTTCGCGATGGGCGCGCTGTACGGGTTCCGCGAGGACGACCTGATTCCGGGCGTCCGCGCGTTCAACCCTCTGGACGTGCTCGACTCCGCGCTGACCGCGTGGCGGGAGAAGGGGTTCCAGCTCAACACCTGGACCGTGTAGCGATTCAGGCTTCGGCGGCGAGCGAGCGCGGAACGGCCGTGCACGACGACGTATTGCGTCAGTGGCGGACCGGGGAGGAGCGTCTCTACCCGGTCGTCAACGTACGGCCGGACCTCTACGAGACCGTCATCCGGCTCGTGCGCTCGCTCGCCGACCATCTCGGCTCGATCCCGGACCTCGATGCCCTGGCCACGAGCTACAAGACCACCATCCCGGGGGAGGACATGGCGGCCGCGGGCATCGATGTGGCGGACCTGCCGCCCGAGGTCGATTTCGGGCTGGTCCGCGACGCCGCCTACCAGTTCCGCGCCCGTGAGCTGGCCGCCCGCGCCCCGGTGGAGCGCACGCTGCGGCTGATCCAGCGCGCCGACGCGGCCGGCGAGCCGACCGTGACGATCTGGAGCGAGGGCGAGCGGGAGCTCTGGCCCCCCTACCGGCGCATCGAGATGTCGCTCGCCACCGGGATGGCCGTGGCGGTCGCCACCGAGCTCGACCCCGATCGCATGATGCCGCTGTACACGCTCGAGGCGATCCAGCTCGACGCCGAGACCGGCGAGGGCGTGGAGGGGGAGCCTCCCATCGTGCCGCGCCGAGAGTTCACCGATCCCGACGAATGGCGCGCGGCCGCAGCCGAGCTGCGGCGTCGCCTGCTGACCCCCTGAGAAGGAGCGCCGATGCCCCAGCCCCCTCTCGTGAGCGCGAGGAGCGCCTCGTGAGCGCCGGCGTGGCGCCCGACATCAGGACCCTCGCCGTCGAGCTCCAGTCGCTGGGCGTCCGAACGAGCGAGTCCGGGGACACCCGCCGCGGCGGCGCCGGCCCCTCCGACGCCGGATTCCTCTGGATCGACGGCGCGCCGCTGACGGTGCCGGTGCACGCCGAGTACGCCTCGCGCTCGCCCTACGAGCTGGTGATGAACCGCTCGGGGCGCGCCGGGACCCTGTTCCGCGAGGGGGTGGAGGTCGGCCAGGTCCGGCTCGGCCCCAGGCCGAAGATCTACGACCTCCAGACCGCCGACGGGATCCCCTACTGGAAGATCGCCCTGATGCACCTGGACAGCCTGGCCTCGACGGTCTTCCAGCGCTGCGTCTACTGGGGCACCGACGACCAGTGCCACTTCTGCGCGATCAACACCACGCTCGCGAACGGCCGCACGATCCCGGTGAAGACGCCCGAGATGCTTGCCGAGGTGGCCGCGGCCGCCGCCCGCCTGGACGGCGCCAAGGACGTCACGCTGACCACCGGCACGCCGAACCGGCGGGACCGGGGCGCCCCCTACATGGCGCGCTGCGCCGCGGCGATCCGCGACGCCAGCGGACTGCCGGTCCAGGTCCAGATCGAGCCGCCCGACGACTTCGGATGGTTCGCCGAGCTCAAGGCGAGCGGGGTCGAGGCGCTGGGGCTGCACCTGGAGAGCTACGACCCCAGCGTGCTGGCGCGGATCGCGCCCGGCAAGGCGGCGCAGGGCGTGGACTACTACCTCGAGGCCTGGGACGCGGCGGTCGCGGTGTTCGGCCCCGGGCAGGTGTCCACCTACATCATCCTCGGCCTCGGCGAGACCGTGGAGTCGGTCGTCGAGGGCTGCCGGGCCGCCATCGCCCGGGGCGTCTACCCCTTCGTGGTGCCGCTGCGCCCGGCGCCGGGGAGCCTCCTCGCCGGCGCCCTGCCTCCGTCGCCGGAGTACGTCCGCGAGGTCTATGAGCAGGTCGCGCCGCTGCTCGCCGACGCGAACATGATGAGCCAGGACTCCCGTGCCGGCTGCGTGCGCTGCCAGGCCTGCTCGGCGCTCTCGACCTTCGAGCGCGCGTTCGGCGGAGGGCGGAACGGTGACGGTCCCCCGGAGTAGGCCGGGAACGGCCCCGGTCGAGATCAGGATCGCCGCGAGCGCCGCGGACCTGGAGGGCCACCACCGCGCCCGCCACCGCGTGTTCGTGGAGGAGCAGGGCATCTTCGAGGGCAGCGACCAGGACGTCTGGGACGACCTGGCCATCCACGTGGTCGCGGCGCTCGGCCCCCTGGTGGTCGGCAGCGTCCGCCTCTATCCGCTCGACGAGGCCGGGCTCTGGAAGGGCGACCGCCTGGCGGTCCTGCGCGAGGCGCGTCGGCTGCGCGCGGGCGGCCCGCTCGTGCGCTTCGCGGTGAAGACGGCCGGCGAGCGCGGAGGGCGGCTGATGATCGCCCAGGTGCAGGCGCCGAACGTGGCCTTCTTCCTGCACCTGGGGTGGAGCAGCGTCGGCGAGCCGACCGAGTACCACGGCGTGGTCCACCAGGGGATGTGCATCCCGCTGGCGGGAGCGGACGAGGCCTTCTCGCCCTCCGGCTACGCCTGGGCGCTCGGAGGCTGAGGAACCGCTCGAGCCCCGGCCTCGACGGTCCCGCGCTCCGCGACCAGCTCCGCCTCGGCGACCTCCGGCGTGGGCGCCGGCGGCTGCTGGCGGGCCTCGACCAGCTCGGCGTCACGTCTCGCGTCGCCGGCGGCCGGCGCGTCGTCGTCGGCCACCGACCGCCGGACGTCGCGCAGCGCGCCGCCGAGGCTGCGCGCCATCTGGGGCAGGCGCTTCGGGCCCACGACCAGCAGCACGATCACGAGCAGGATGAGCAGGTGCATCGGGGACGGGTGGAACACGTCCGCCTCGTTTCTCTCGGTGTCCAGAGCGTGCTGCGTGCGAGCCCGTCCGTCGGATCACCTTACCGGGTCGGCGTGTGACGGCAGACGGGCCGGCGGCGGAGAGGGAGCGACGGACCCCTTTCCCCCCGGCGGTCGAGACGATGCGCAGGTCAGCGCTCGCCTGACCGCCGGGGCGGGGCGGCGGCCCACCCGTCGCGAGCGCCTGGGAGGGCACCCCACGAGCGCCAGGCGGGTCGCGCCGCCGTCCCGGGGGTTCGCGTCCCCGCGGTCACGAGAGCTGCGCCCACAGCGCGGGCCGCAGGCCGCCGCCCTCCTCGACCGGCAGGGCGGCGTCGATCGTCACCCACGCCCGCGGTCCGTCGATCGCCACCGTGGCGACGTGGTTCGCGAAGACCGGGTGCCCGACGGCCCGCCAGCGCGCCGGCCGGCGCGGCACGCCGGCCGCGGCGGCCACGAGCCGCATCACGGCGGCAAAGGGGCGCGAGCCGCCGACCCGCAGCCGGATCCGCACGCCACGGCGGAGCGGGTTGCGCAGCGGCGAGGAGACGATCTGCCAGACGGGGCTCCGCACGCCGGTCGGCTCCGGGAAGCGCACCCGCGTCAGCGAGCCGTGGTGGACGTCGCCGGCGAGCACCAGGATCGACGCCGGAGCGGGTCCGCGCCGGCCGGATCCGACCGCGGCGATCCGATCGAGGAGACGCGCGAAGGAGCCGCCGAACGCGGCCCAGTGCTCCAGCGACAGCCGTCGCTGAAGGCGCTCGCCGATGGCCGCCCCGGGCGCTCCCCAGACGCCGGTCCCGACCGCCTCGCTCCAGCTCTCGAGGTCGTGCAGGCCGGCCGGCAGGAAGACCGGGATCGAGCTGGCGAGCAGCAGGTGCTCCTCGCCGCCGCGCAGCTCGCGCTCGAGCCACTCCCAGCTCGGCCCGTCGAGGATCGAGCGCCCGCGCGGGTTCAGCACCCGGCGCGAGCGCGCGTCGGGAACGACCAGCCGCGCCGGCCCCAGCTCGCGCGAGAACGCGAAGTTCGGGCCGCATCCGCGCGCGGTGGCGCACGCCGCGGCGGCCAGGGCCGGGAGCCCGTCCGGGCCGGCCCGGACCTCCGCCAGCAGTGCATCGGCGCGCAGCTCGGCCGGGGTCAGGTTCCCCAGGTGCTGGTAGCACCAGTACGCGGCGATGGCCGCCGCGGCCCTGGCCGACCAGCGCGCGCTGCCGCGCCGCTCCCGAAGCCAGGCCGCCGAGACGTTCCATCCCTCGTGAACCTCGTGGTCGTCGAACATCATCGCGCTCGGCACGGTGCTCAGCAGCCAGCGGACGGGCGGGTCGCTCCAGGCCTCGCGATAGAGCCGGGCGTGCTCCTCGAAGTCGACCGGCACCGGCAGCAGGGCGCGGGTGGCGCGCCGGCCGCGGATGAACCGCCGCGTCTCGGGTGACCCCGCGTCGACGTAGACCTGATCTCCCAGCAGCAGCATGAGGTCCGGCCACTCGCCCGCCGGCGTCCGCGGCAGCTCGCGGGCCAGCGCGCGCATGGCGTCGGGTCCCAGGCCGCGCCGGTCCTCGTCCGGCGAGGCCGTGTAGGGCGGCTGCTCGGGCGCCGCGACGCGGCACGATCCGACGAGGAGCCGAAGCCGGCGCCCGGCCGGCAGCGCGCGGACGACGCTCGGGGGGGACGCCGAGCCGGGCGGCGGCCAGCGGCGGACGCCGTCGAGCCGGACCTCGTACGGGACGGCGACTCCGGGCGTCAGCCCCTCGAGCGCCACCACGGCGAAGTGGCGCCCGCCCACGGCGAAGGTCCGCGCCTCGCGGCCGAGCACCGAGACCGTGCACGAGGCGTCGGCTTCGACCCAGACGGTGGCCTCGTCCCGCCCCGCGTGCCGGACCATCGGGCCGAGAACCAGGTCCGCCATGACCGCGCGAAGCCTACTTCGGAGGCGCCTCGACCGTCGTCGTCAGCCGACCCGGGGCCCTCACCCCGCCTGAAAACGACCCTGAAGCCCGACGAGAAATGTGCGGACGCCGAACTCGAACCGCTCGTCGCCGGTGAAGCGCGCCAGCTCCGGGGCGAAGCGAACGTGGTGCGGGAACTCGGCGGGGGGGAGGCTGCCGAAGAAGCCCTGCATGCGGCGAACGACCTCATCCGTGCTGCCTGCACCCGCGCCTGATCGAGGGATCTCCAGCGCCACGAAGCCGAGGATGTAGACGAGGAGCGCGTAGGTCGCGCCGACGACCGCCTCGTCGGGGAACCCGGCCGGACCCAGCGCCGCGTAGATGGCCTCCCCGAGCCGCAGCCCGTGCGGGCCGGAGCCGAGCTGCTGGAGCGCCAGCGGAACGATGGCGGGGTGGGCCAGGAGCTGCGAGCGAACGATCTGGCTCAGCCGCAGCACCCGCTCGGCCCAGGGGTCGTCGCCGTCGAGCTCGATCCGCAGACCCACGTAGACGTGATCGACCATCGCGTCGGTCAGCTCGGCCTTGTTCCGGACGTGCCGGTAGAGGGACATCGTCGCGACGTCGAGGCGGTCGGCGAGCCGTCGCATCGAGAGCGCCCCGAGCCCCTGCGCGTCCACCAGCGCGAGCGCCGCGGAGACGATGTCCTCGCGGCTCAGAGCGCCGCGACGCCCCGGCGCCGCGCCCCCGCCTGCCATCGCTTCTCCCCGTCTTGACTCACCCAGGGCGGCTCCCTAGGGTGCGTACACCGTCGCGTACAGCGTACGCGAGACGCGTGCCCGGCGCAGTCGCACGCGATCCCCCCGGTGGTGTCGAGTGGCTGCCCGGCAAGGCCGGGTGGAGAGGAGCCGCAGTCGCCGCCCGTGTCGCCGGCCCCCGCGCCCGCCCAAG
>JAWVEW010000351.1:0-2667 GCA_033856495.1 Miltoncostaeaceae bacterium
CCGTAGTCCGACGCGTCGCCGACGACCTCGAGCACGGCGCCGCGCAGCCGCCGCAGCACGTCGTAGCCGTAGCCGTCCCGTTCGGCCACGACGGCGAGCGCGGCCGCGTCGAGCGTCCCCCGCAACAGCTGGCTTCGATCCATGCCCGCCCCCTTCGACGCGCGGCACGCTACTGTGCGGTGCGCAGTAGTGTCAACCAGGGGGTACAGGGAGGCGCGGGAGATCGACGCACTTCGGTGACCAATTCGTTCGTCTGCCGGGCGAACGGGACTGGTGAACGTCCGGCGACTCCGCAACCATGGGGGCGTGACCTCCCGAGCTTCACGCCGCCCCGAGCGGTCCGGGGCGGCGTACCGCTGAGGCTGCGCCGGCCCGAGTGGTCGATCTCCCTGCCGCCCGCGGCAATCGTCGGGGCGGGGGTCCTCCGCCTCCCGCGCCGCGCCGCAGCGCACGTCCCCGATCGGTGGCGGCGGCCGCTGCTCTGGGCGCTGGCGCTGCTGGTGGGGGCGGCCGCCATGCTGCCGGCGGCCCGCGGCATCGAGCCAGGCGCGCTCGCCGACGCGTTCGCCGGCGTCAGCGTCCCGTGGATGCTCGCGGGCTGCGCCTGCCAGGGGATCTCGGTGATGGCGCAGTCGCTGGCCTGGCGGCTGGGGCTGGTGGCCGGCGGCATGGGGCCGGTGCTGCTGCGGCACGTCGTCTCGGCCAACTGGATCGGCCAGGCCGGCAACGCCGTGCTGCCGGGCCGGATGGGGGAGGCCGCCCGCGTCATCGTGGTGCGGCGCCACCTCCATCCCGATTGCGCCCAGCTGTCGCGCATCGCCGGCAGCGTGGTGGCCCAGCGCCTGATCAACGCGGCGGCCTGCTTCGTGGTGGTCGTCGCCGGGGTCGTCAGCGTCCCGGTGGTCGTGCCGCTTCCCGGGGGTCGCTGGGCCGCGCTCGGCGCCCTCGCCGGCGCCCTCGCCCTCCTCCTCGCCGCCCGCTGCACGCCGCTCGGCCGCACCATGGGCCGCGCGCTGCCCGCGCGTTTGCGGCGGGCGGGCCAGGGTTTCGCGGCCGGAGCCGGTCTCCTGCGGGCCGGCCGGGCGGCCGCCGTCGCCTTCGCCCTCCACCTGGCGTCGCTGGTCGCCCAGCTGGCGACGGTCGCGTTCGTGCTGCGCGGGTTCGGCGTGGCCGTCCCGGTCTCGGCGGCGCTGGTGGTGTTCGTGCTGCTCGCGGTGAGCAGCCTGGTGCCCGCCGCGCCGGGCGGCCTCGGCGTCGCGCAGGCGGCGATCGTGGCGCCGCTGGGCGCGGTCTACGGCGTGGCGGCCAACCTGGCGCTGGCCTTCGCGCTCGGCCTCCAGGCGACGGTGGCCGCGGTGGCGATCAGCGGCGGGATGGCCGGTGTGGTGCACCAGCGGCTCGCCCGGCGGGCCGCGCGAGCCGCCGCCGCCTCCGGCTCGCCGGGTCCCGTGTGAGGGCGGAGCGCGCGAGCAGCGGCTGGTAGACCGCCAGGACCTGGTCGCCCACGCGCGACCAGTCGAAGCGTTGGGCGGCGACCCGCCCGGCGGAGCCGAGGCGGCGTCGAAGATCCGGGTCCGCCAGCAGCGCCGCCAGGGCGCCGGCCAGGCTGACGGGGTCGCCGGGCGGGACGAGCCGGCCGCAGCCGGCAGGCAGCACGTCCACGTAGCCCGGGATGGCGGAGGCGACCACCGGGACGCCGGCCGCCATGCCCTCCACCAGCACGACCCCGAAGCTCTCGCCGCCGAGCGAGGGGGCGCAGAGGACGTCGGCCCGGCCGAGCAGGCGCTCACGCTCGCCGTCGTCCACCACCCCGTGGGCGCGCACCCGGGGGGCGGCCTCCCTCGCCAGGCCGGGCAGCCCGGCGAGCTGGTCAGGCGAGACGCCCACCAGGTCGAGGGTCGGCTGGCCCGGGAGCCGGGAGAAGGCCTCGAGCAGGACCGGGAGCCCCTTGCGGGGGTGCGGGCGGCCGACGAAGAGCAGCCGGCCGGCGCCGCCGGGCTCTCCTCGCGCCGGCGCCGCGGCGCTGGCCGCGACGTCCACCCCGTTGGGGATGATCGTGTAGTCGCCCGGGCAGATCCGGGCGACGTGGAGGCGGGCGGCCTCGGAGACGGCGATCCTGACGTCCAGCCGCGCGAGCGCCCAGCGGCAGACGGGACCGAAGCGGCGGTACCAGCCCGGGTCGTCCGCGTACATGTGGAAGGTGCCCACCAGCGGCGCCCGCGCCGTCAGGAGCGCCGTGAGCGCAACCGCCGGCAGCATCGGGTCGTGCAGGTGCACCAGGGCGTACCCTCCGGACGCGATGCGGCGCCAGGTGCGCCGGGCCGCCAGCGGGCCGAGGGCGAGCCGGGTCACCGAGCCGTTGTCGGGGATCCCGATCGTCCGACCGAGATTGACGAACCCCGGCAGGTCCACGGGCCCGTCCGCCGGAGCGAGGACGTCCACCACGACCCCCCGCGCCCGCAGGGTCCGGGCCAGCCCGGCGACGTGGGCCTGGATGCCGCCCGGGACGGTCCAGGAGTGCGGGCAGACCAGCGCGACGCGAGGCCCGCGGCTCACCGGGCGCTCACCCGGACGCCTGAGCCCGCCTGCCGTTGACCGAGAACGCGGCCGTGATCCGCGGCCCCATCATCACGCCGGTCACCCGCCATTCCCCCCCCTCGCGCTGGA
>JAWVEW010000352.1:0-2786 GCA_033856495.1 Miltoncostaeaceae bacterium
CGAGCTGGTGATGGTGAGCCTGATGTGGAGCGAGCACTGCAGCTACAAGCACTCCCGCCGCTTCCTGGGCGTCCTGCCCAGCGACGGCCCGGCGGTGCTGCAGGGCCCGGGCGAGAACGCGGGCGTGGTGGACGTGGGCGACGGCCTGGCCTGCGTGCTCAAGATCGAGAGCCACAACCACCCCTCTGCGGTCGAGCCCTTCGAGGGGGCGGCCACCGGCGTCGGCGGCATCGTGCGGGACGTGCTGGCGATGGGGGCCCGGCCGATCGCGCTGCTCGACTCCCTGCGCTTCGGCCTGCTCTCCAGCGCCCGCAGCCGCCACCTCTTCACCCGCGCGGTGGCCGGCATCGGCCACTACGGCAACTGCATCGGCGTGCCCACGGTGGGCGGCGAGGTCGCGTTCGACGCGCGCTACGAGGACTCGTGCCTGGTCAACGCGATGTGCGTCGGGGTGGTCGATCCGGCGCGCCTGCTGCGCTCGGCGGCCCGCGGCCCCGGCAACGCGCTGGTCCTGATCGGCAACCGCACCGGCCGCGACGGCATCGGCGGCGCCAGCGTGCTGGCCTCGGCCGAGCTCTCGGCCGACGAGGACCGCCGCCCGTCGGTCCAGGTGAGCGACCCGTTCACCGAGCGCAAGCTCATGGACTGCTGCCTCGAGCTGGCCGAGGCGGGCGCCTTCGTCGCGCTCCAGGACCTCGGCGCCGCCGGCCTCACCAGCGCCGCCAGCGAGATGGCGAGCAAGGGCGGCGTGGGCCTGCGGATCGACCTCGACCTGATGCCCCGGCGCGAGGAGGGGATGACCCCGGCGGAGCTGCTGGTCAGCGAGAGCCAGGAGCGGATGCTGGCGGTGGTCGAGCCGGCGCGGGTGGCCGAGGTCGTGGCGGTGTGCCGGCGCTGGGAGCTCGATGCGACCCCCATCGGCGAGGTCACCGACGGCGACCGGCTGGTGGCGCTGGCCGCCGGCGAGGCGGTCGCCGACCTGCCGGCGTCCGTGCTCACCGATGGCGCCCCCCCCGGGCACGTCCCGATCGACCCGGCGCCGGCGCCCGAGCCGCTGGACCTGGCGCTGGTGCCCCAGCCGCCCGACCTGGCGGAGGCCTGGCTGGCGCTCCTGGCGTCGCCGAGCGTGGCCAGCAAGCGCTGGGTCTACGAGCGCTACGACCACCTGGTGGGCGCGGCGACGGTCCGCCGTCCCGGCGGCGACGCCGCGGTGGTGCGCCTGCCGGGCAGCCGGCGCGCGATCGCGCTCACCACCGACGGCGCCGAGCGCCACTGCGAGCTCGACCCGCGGGCCGGCGGCCGCGCGGTCGTCTGCGAGGCGGCCCGCAACCTCGCCTGCACGGGCGCGCGGCCGCTGGCGGCCACCGACTGCCTCAACTTCGGCAATCCGGAGAAGGGCGCCACCGGCTGGCGCCTGCGCGAGGTGATCGGCGGAATCGCCGACGCCTGCCGGGCGCTGGGGGTGCCCGTCGTGTCGGGCAACGTGTCGCTCTACAATGAGAGCGCTGGGCGCGTGATCTCCCCGACGCCGGTGGTGGGAATGGTTGGCCTGATCGACGAGGCCGCGCGCAGCGTGGGCCACGCGTTCGCCGAGGACGGCGACCTGGTGCTGGTCGCCGGGACGGGCGAGGCGCGGCTCGACGCCAGCGAGTACCTGGGCGCGGCCGCCGGGCTTCCGCCGGCGCCGGATCTGCAGGCCGAGCGGGCGCTGTGCGCGCTGCTGGTCGACGCGGCGGCGGCGGGCCTGCTGCGCAGCGCCCACGACGTGTCGGGTGGCGGCCTGGCCGTTGCGCTGGCGGAGTCGGCGCTGGCGGGCGGCATCGGGGCCCGGGTGGCGGTCGGGGCGGGGCGACGGGCGGACGAGGCGCTCTTCGGCGAGAGCGGTGGGCGCGTCCTCGTGAGCTGCCGGCCGGCGGACCTGGATGCCCTGTCGGCGCTTGCCGCCGCCGCCGGCGTTCCGCTCCGGCGGGTCGGTGCGGTGGGCGGCGACGTCATCGAGGCGACCGTCGGCGGCGGCCCGGTGCGGCTGGCGCTGGCCGATGCCTCCGCCGCCTACGAGGGCGCGATCCCGGGGGCGCTGTCGTGAGCGAGCTCGAGGACCGCTCGCTGATGGCCGACGAGGGGCCGCGCGAGGAGTGCGGGGTCTTCGGCATCGCGGCGCCCGGCCGCGACGTGTCCCGGCTCGCCTTCTTCGCCCTGCACGCGCTCCAGCACCGGGGCCAGGAAAGCGCCGGCATCGCCGTCTCCGACGGCCGCCGGCTCACCGTGCAGCGGGACATGGGGCTGGTCAGCGCGGTGTTCGACGAGCCGGCGCTGCGCAGCCTCACCGGCGGCGCCGCGATCGGGCACGTGCGCTACTCGACCACCGGCGGCAACCGCTGGGACAACTCGCAGCCGGTGGCGCGCACGCGGGGCGCCGGCATGATCGGCCTCGGCCACAACGGCAACCTCACCAACACCGACGCGCTGCGGCGGGAGCTCGAGGCCGCCGGCGCCGAGCTCCAGGCCACCACCGACTCGGAGCTGATCGCGGCGCTGCTGGCCAGCGCGCCCGCCAGCCTCCTGGATGCCGTCTGCGCGATCATGGGCCGGCTGGTGGGCGCGTTCTCGGTGGTGGCGCTAGCGGACGACGGCGAGCTGGTGGCCTTCCGCGACGCACACGGCGTGCGGCCGCTGGTGATCGGCCGCCTGGAGGACGGGCGCCGCGGCGGATGGTGCGTGGCCTCCGAGACCTGCGCCCTCGACCAGATCGGCGCGAAGTACGTCCGCGACGTGCGCCCGGGCGA
>JAWVEW010000353.1:0-6713 GCA_033856495.1 Miltoncostaeaceae bacterium
TGGCGCACATCGCACGCTCGGGGCGGAACGCCGCCGTACTGGCGGCGTGGGCGCAGGGGCCGCAGGCCGGCGCCGCCGCGTTACGTGCCGCGCTCGGGGCCTCCGGCGTCGAGCCGCCCGACACGGCCGCCCTCGCGTGGGGCCAGGTCATGGGAAGCGACGAGGCCGACGCGCTCGAGATCGTGGAGCGAGCGCTGGGTGACGCCGTCGCCGCCGGCACGCTGCTCCCCGGCAGGCCCCGATGGCGGCAGGCGGCGGAAGCGCTCACCGAGCAGGTGCTGACGCGTCCGCTCGACTTCCCCCCCGGGCAGACCCTGGCGGGGATGGTCACGACCGAGCGGGTCGGCGCCTGGATCGACTCGGCCCGCCATCCCCTGCACCGGGAGTGGCGCTCGCTGGTGGCCAACCGGCTGCTGCATCCGGTCGAGCCGCCGGCGGACCCTGCGGTTGCAGTGGCGCCCCTTCACTGGCTGCTCGAGCTGGCCGCCAGGGCGGGCGGTGCGGAGCTGACCCAGAGCAACTACCTGGCCCGCGCCACCGTCCTTGCCGCGGTCGAGCGGTTCGGCTGGTGGCGCTGGTCCAAGGCGCCCCGGTCCGAATCGGATGTGCACCAGCTCGGCGCCGTGCGCGACGCCGCCACCAGGCTGCGGCTGGTTCGCCGGAGGGGACGCCGGCTGCTCCTCACGCGACGCGGCCGGGACCTCCTGGAGGAGCCCGGCCGGCTGTGGGCGGCGGTCGCGGCCGAGACCGAGGACAGCGAGGATTTCACCCGCATGCTCGCCGAGCTGGTGGGGCTTCGCCTGCTTCAGGGACGGGTCGAGGTCGACGGGCTCCGTGCCGACCTGACGCCCATCCTCGCCGCCCAGGGCTGGTCCACCAGCGCCGGCCCGATCACGCCGAACCAGCTGTCCTCGGCGGTCTGGCGCCCGGTTGGCTGGTGGCGGATGTTCGGCGCCCTGCTGGAGGAGGAGCCCACGTGGGAGTTCGGGACGGGCCGGCGGCTCACCCCGCACACCCTGGCCCTGGATCCCGACGGCGAGCGGATGGTGCTCGCGTACCTGCGCTCGCGGGCCGCCGGACCGCGGGCCCGGTTCTCCTATTGACGACGGGCCTGGTTGCCGGCCTGCCAACGCTCGAGGACACCCTGCACCTCGCTCCGCACCCGCTCGCGCGCCTCGGCGCGGGGAACCCCGGACATGAGCAGCTCGTCGTATCCGGTGTCCTCGTGGCGCACCGAGGCGGCGACGGCGAGGGCGATGGCCTCCGGGTCGAGGCGGCGGCTCGCGGCGCTCCGCCCGATGCGGCCGCTGCCCCTGGCGGCGGTGTGGCGGGCGATGTCCTCGGCCCGACTGATCGGGCAACCCGGGTAGAGGCGGCAGATCGCAGCCGCAAGCTCCACCTCGAACCGGCGGTCATGGCTGGCGCGACGTTCCTCGTCGCGCAGGCGGCGCCGGGCGCGAGCCTCCTCGTCGGCCAGGCACTCCCGCTCCGCCCGGTCGAGCGCGGCTTCCTCGACCAGGACCCCCTGGCGCTCGTAGCGCTTCCTCGAACGGCTGAAACGGACGACCACGGCAGACAGCGCGCTTGCCTTCTTCGCCCTCCGGGTGAGTGCGGCGTCCCCCGAGGGCAGGAAGACGAGATGGTCCAGGTCGGCGCAGGTCAGGCACAGCGGACCCGGACCCTCCATCACGAGCAGCCCGCCGCCGCCGGCGCACGCGGTGCAGGCGAAGTCCCCCAGCGGCCGGATGACCACGAGCTCCGGTGGGCGGCCCTCGCGCTCGGCCAGGCGGCGGCGCCCGTCCTCGGAGAGGGCGGGCGACACCCAGTGGGTGCGATAGGCGCGTTCGATGCCCGGATCGCCGCTGGCGGAGAAGCGCAGCGGCCGGCGGTCCCTGGTTCGCGCCACGTAGGCCGTCTCGCTCGGCACGAGGCCGCGATCCCTCGCCCAACGGCGCAGATGCTTCGTCGCGGCGGAGATCTTCGGGAGGCTGGCCTGGACCGCATGCTCGAGGTGGTCCACGCGTCCCTGGCGCCACTCGTCCACCCGCGCCGGCGCCAGCCAGCCGAGGCCGACGAGCACGTCGATGGCCGTGACGAACCGGCGCGCGGCCAGCGCGGCCTCGGCGGCCTCGCTCACACGCTGCTCGAGATTGCCTGCGTCTGTCGGGTTCGGCATGCCCACCGGCGCTCCCGTCGCCAGCATATGGCCCGCTCGAGGGCGTCGCGTTGACGTGCCGGGGCGTCGGGCCCACGATGGGCCCATGTTGCGCGCCCGGCTCTTCGGCGGCCTCTGGGTGGAGGTGGACGGCACGCCCCTGCCGCCGGTGCCGGGGCTGAAGCCGCGCTCGCTGCTGGCCTACCTGCTCCTGCACCCCGGCCCCCACCCGCGCGTGCAGCTCGCGGCCCGCTTCTGGCCGGACGTGCTCGACACCAGCGCCCGCGCGTCGCTGCGCGTCGCGCTGTGGACGCTGCGCGGGGCGCTGGAGCCCATCGGCGCCGCCGCCTACATCGGGGGCGACCGCGAGAGCGCCGGCCTTGCCGCCGGCCTGCCGCGGCAGGTGGACGCCGAGGAGTTCGGGATGCTGGTGGCCCGCGGCGACCGGCAGTCGCTGGAGCGGGCGGTGGGGCTCGCCTCCGGGCCGCTGCTGGCCGACATCACCGACGACTGGGCGCTGGCCGCCCAGGACGAGCACCGCGAGCGGCTGGCCGCCGCGCTCGAGCGCCTGGCGGAGGAGTGCGAGCGCGCGGGCGACCTCGACGCCGCCGTGGGCTGGACGCGGCGGGCGCTGGAGCAGGACCGCCTGCGCGAGGGCGCCTACCGGGCGCTGATGCGCCGCCTGGCGCTTTCGGGCGAGCGCGGGCTGGCGCTGGCCGCGTTCCGGCGCTGCCGGGCCACCCTCGCGGCCGAGCTCGGGGTGGCGCCCTCGGCCGAGACCAGGGCGCTCGCCGACAGCCTGCGCGCCGGCGCGGCGGAGGCCCTCGCGCCCGCGGCGGCCCCGCGCGAGGCGGGCCCCTCCGCGCGGCCGGCCGGCGAGCCGGCCCTGGTCGGGCGCGAGCGGGAGCTTGGCATGCTGCTGGCCGCCTGGTTCGCGGCGCGCGACGGCCGCGGCGGGGTGGCGCTGGTGACCGGCGAGGCGGGCATCGGAAAGAGCCGGCTGGCGGCGGAGCTGGCGGCCCGGGCCGAGGCCTCGGGCGGCGTCGCGGTGGTCGGCGCCGCGTTGGAGCTGGACGGCGGGCCGCCCTTCGCCCCCTGGTCGGAGGCGCTGGCGCAGCTGGTCACCCGGGTGGCGCCGCCGCCGCCGGCCGCCACCTGGCCCGGGGACCTGGCCCGCCTGTCGGCGGCCGTCGAGACCCGCTGGGGGCGCGCGCCGGGGCCGGCCGCGCTGGTGCCCGAGCTGGAGCGGGCGCGCCTCTTCGAGGCGATGGTGGAGCTGGTGGCCTGGAGCGCGGCGGCCGCGCCGCTGCTTTTGGTGCTGGAGGACCTGCACCGCGCGGACCCCTCGAGCCTCGCGCTTCTCGCCTACCTCGGCCGGCGCCTGCCCCGCCTGCCGGCGCTGGTGCTTGCGACCCGCCGCGAGGCGGCCGAGAGCGCCGAGCTGGACGTGGCGCTTGACGCGCTCTCCCGCCGCAGCGCGGTGGTCGCATCGCTGTCCCTGCGCTCGCTGGCCGACGCCGACGTGACGAGGATCGTGGCCGCCGCCGCCCCGCAGCTCGCGCCGGCGGGGGCCGCCCGCGCGGTCGCGGCGGCCGACGGCAATCCGCTGCTGGCCCGCGAGGCGGCGCGGGCGCTGGCCGCCGGAGAGGATCCGGCCCAGGGGCTGCGCGCGTCGGTACGGGGTCCGCTGGGGCGACTGGAGCCGCAGGCGCGGCTGCTGGTGGACCTGGCCGCCGCGGCGGGGCGGCCGCTGGAGGGCGGCGAGGCCGCGGACCTCGTGGGAGCCGAGGCGCTCCCCGCGGCGCTTGCGGGCGCGGTCGCCGCGGATCTGCTCGACGCCGCGGCCGACCGGCGGGTGCGCTTCGTGCACGCGCTGGTGCGCGAGGCCTGCTACGGCGAGCTCGCCCCCGCCCGGCGCGCCTGGGCGCACGCGCGGCTGGCCGAGGCGCTGGCGCAGCGGCCGCGGCGCTCGGCCGCCGAGGTCGGCCGCCACCTGCGCCTGGCCGGCCAGGAGGCCCCCGCCCGGCGCTACCTCGCCGCGGCCGCCGCCGACGCCCGCGCCCTGGGCGCGCTGGACGACGCGGCGGCGTTCCTGGCAGAGGCCGCCGGCCTCGCCGACGACGACCCCGCCGCGGCCGCGGAGCTGTGGCTGCGGCTCGCCGACGTGGAGGCCTGGCGCGGCCAGCGGGCGGCGATGGACGAGGCCTTCGCGCGGGCGCGGGCGCTGCTCGAGGCGGGCGGGGACCTGCAGGCGCTCGCCGGCGCCCATGCCGCGCGCGGCGGCTGGCTGCACACGGTCCTGTGCTACCCCCGCGAGGCGCTGGAGGCCTGCCGGCAGGCGCTCGCGCTCCTCGACGCCGGCAGGCTCGACGCGCCGGAGGTGCGCGCGCTGGCGCTGGTGGGGCGGGCCTGGGCGGAGGCGATCGCGGGCGACGCGGCCGCGGTGGAGGGCCTGATCGCCCAGGCGGAGGCGATCCCCGAGTCCGGCGGGGACGCCGCGCTTGCGGCCCGCTGCGAGCTGGCCCGCTCGGCGGCGCTGGTGCGGGCCGGCCGCTTCGCCGAGGCCGAGGCGCCGGCCGAGCGCTCGGCCGGCCTCGCCGAGGGCGCCGGTCGCCCCGACATCGCCCACCTCGCCCGCGACGTCGCCGCCTCGGCTGCGGCCTGCCGGGGCGACTTCGCCCGCGCGCTGGAGATCGCCGACGGCGGCCGGCGCGGCGCCTGGGCCGGCCTGCTGCTCGAGGCAAGCGGCCACGCCACGCGCGCGCACGCGCTCTCGCGGCTGGGCCGCCACGCCGAGGCGATCGCCGAGGCCGAGCGCGAGACGCTGCTCGCCGAGCGCCACGGCCACGCCCAGGGCGAGGCGGCTGCGGCCTTCGACATCGGCTGCGTGCTGCTGGCCGCCGGCGAGGTGCCGAGGGCGGTCGCCCGCCTGCAGGCGGCGCTTGCGGTCGAGACCCGCCTCTTCTCGCGCCCGCTGGCGCGCCTTCGCCTGGCCGAGGCGCTCCTGGCCTCGGGTGCGCTGGAGGAGGCGGCCGCCGAGCTGGGCCAGGTGCCCTTCGAGCCGATCGGCCCGGCCGATCTGCCCCAGACGCTGGTTCCGCGGCTGGCCCGCCTGCAGGGCCTGATCGCCGCGGCCCGCGGCGAGCGGGAGCTGGCGCTTCGCCGGCTGGAGGAGGCCGAGGCTGGCTGGCGGCGCCTGCTGGCGCAGGCGCCGAGCGGCGACGCCTTCGCGGCGACGGTCACCGACCTCGGCCGGCCGCCGGTGGCGGGGCTCGTGGAGCCGGGGCTGGAGCTGGGGTGGGTGCTGGCCGACCGGGCCGGGCTGCTCATCGCCGCCGGTCGGCTGGGGGACGCGCGCACCGCCGTCGAGGAGGCGGCCGGCCTGGCCGACGCGCTCGCCTACGACGGCTACCGGGACCGGCTCGCGGCCAGCCGGCGGGCACTCGACGAGGAGATCCAGCATGCCGGGCTTTGAGGAGCGCGCCCTCTGCCGGGCTCCCGCCGAGGAGGTCTGGAAGCTCCTTCACGACCCCGCCCGCTACCCCGAGTGGTGGGACGGCGTGGAGCGCATGGAGGCGGGCGCGGACGGGCTGACCCGCTACACCGAGGCCTATCCGGACTTCGCCTACCCGACCCACGTCGCCACCCACCGGCGCGACGGGCGGGTCGTGATCTCCTGCCTGCTCTCGGACATCGTCCACGAGTGGAGCCTGGAGCCTGCGCCGCAGGGCTGCGCGGTGCGCATCCGGGTCGAGATCCCCGAGGCCGAGGCCGCGCGCCTGGAGTCGCTGCAGGAGAACATGAGCGCCTCGCTGGTGCGGCTGGTGGCGCGGGCGGAGGCCGCCTGAGCGGCGGTCTCGGGAAGCCGCGAGCGCCATCCGCTACGGTGTCGGCCCCGTCACCCGTCGGAAACGAGCGCAGTGATGAAGAAGCTCCTCGTGATCCTGGGCCTGGGCGCCGCCTACCTTGCGCTCAAGCGCCGGCTGGGCGGCGGACAGGAGGAGTTCGCCTTCACCGAGGCCCCGCCCGACGGGCTCGCGGACCCCAGCCCGCAGCCGAGCGCCGGCGAAGGCCACTAGCCGGTCCGGCGTGGCGCTCCGCCTCGCTCCGCAGCAGGAGCAGGCGCTCTCCAGCCTGGAACGCGAGCTTCGGATGGCCGCGGAGGCCATCGGCGCCGGGCTGGGAGCGCAGCTCTCGCACCTGCGTCCGGGGCTCGCGCGCCGGGACGAGGGCGAGCCCGACGGCCTGCTGGCCGAGTTGGAGCTGGACCGCGAGGGCGAGCCGGACGCGCTCTCGCTCGCCAGCTGCCTGGCCGCCCACCGCGCCTACGTCAGCGCGCGCGGCGAGCCCGGCGGCGTCAGCGTGGGCGCCCTGGCGCTGGCGCGCCTGCTGGTGTGGGCGTCGCGGGCGAGGCTGATCGGGCCGGCACCCCGCATCGCCTGGATCGGCCCGCCGGCCCGCCGGCCCGACCCGGCGCCCGGTCAGTTCGAGCTCGGCGCGCGCTGTGTGGCGGAGGTGGACGGCGTGCGCCGCGAGGCCCGGGCGGTCGCGCTCGTCA
>JAWVEW010000354.1:0-3035 GCA_033856495.1 Miltoncostaeaceae bacterium
AGGCGAACTTCTCCGACCACGGCGCCAACCGCCTCGGGGCCAGCGCGATGATGCAGTGCCTCGCCGACGGCTACTTCGTCGTCCCGCACACGGTCACCCACCACGTCGCCGGCCTCGACGAGCACCCCGACACGAACCACCCCGCGTTCGACGCCACCGAGCAGGAGGTGCGCGAGCGCCTCAACCGGCTGCTGGAAGTCGGCGGCTCGACGCCGCCCGCCGTCCTGCACCGCGAGCTCGGCAACGTCATGCTCGACCGCTGCGGCATCACGCGCACGGCGGACGGGCTGCGCAGCGCGATGGCGGACATCGCCGAGATCCGCGAGCGCTTCTGGACCGACCTGGGCGTGGAGGAAGGCGAGAACGGCATCAACCAGACGCTCGAGTACGCGGGGCGCGTCGCCGACTTCCTCGAGTTCGCCGAGCTCATGTGCCGCGACGCCCTCGAGCGCGACGAGTCCGCCGGCTGCCACCTGCGCGAGGAGCACAAGACCGACGAGGGCGAGGCGGTCCGCGACGACCGCGAGTACGCGCACGTCGCCGTCTGGGAGCACACCGGTGCCGAGCCGGTCCGGCACGTCGAGCCGCTGGCGTTCCACAACATCACGCCCGTGACGAGGAGCTACAAGTGAACTTCACGCTGCAGATCTGGCGGCAGGAGAACACCGCGGCGGCAGGCGCGTTCGCGACCTACGAGATCGCGGACATCAACGGAGACGCGTCGTTCCTGGAGATGCTCGACGTCCTCAACGACGAGCTGTTGAAGGCCGGCCACCGACCGGTCGCGTTCGACTCGGACTGCCGCGAGGGCATCTGCGGCGCGTGCTCGCTGACGATCGACGAGACCGCTCACGGGCCCGGCCAGTCGACCTCGTGCCAGGTCTTCATGCGCGAGTTCGCCGACGGCGCGACGATCCGCGTCGAGCCGTTTCGCAATAGCGCGTTCCCCGTCCTGCGCGACTTGATGATCGACCGCAGCGCGCTGGACCGCATCCAGCAGGCCGGCGGCTACATCAGCGTGACGACCGGGCCCAAGCCCGAGCCCAACTCGATGCCGGTGCATCCCGACATCCAGCACGAGGTGATGGACGCCGCCGCGTGCATCGGCTGCGGCGCCTGCGTCGCGGCGTGTCCCAACGGCGCGGCGATGCTGTTCACCGGCGCGAAGGTCACGCACCTCTCGCTGCTGCCGCAGGGCCTGCCCGAGCGCGAGGACCGCGCGCACGCGATGGTCGACCAGATGGACGACGAGGGCTTCGGCGGTTGCACCAACCACGGGGAGTGCCAGGACGTCTGTCCCAAGCACATCTCGATCAAGGTGATCGGCGAACTCAACCGCCAGTACCGCAAGGCGATGCTCGGGCACCTGCGCGGCCGGCGCGGGCCGGTCAAGCCGCAATGAGCGTCGTCCTCTGGCACATCGAGATCTCGCACTACAACGAGAAGGTCCGCTTCGCGCTGGCCTACAAGGACATCGCGCACGAGCGCCGCGTGCCGATCCCGGGGCTGCACGGGTTCTCGGCGATGCGGGTGACGCGCAGCAGCCATCGGCGGCTGCCGGTGCTCAAGCTCGACGGCCGCCGGATCGGCGATACCACGGCGATCATCGCCGCCCTGGAGGAGTACAAGCCCGACCCGCCGCTGTATCCGGCCGACCCGCTGCAGCGCGCGCGGGCGCTGGAGCTGGAGGACTTCTTCGACGAGCACCTCGGCCACCACGTGCGCGCGTTCGTGTTCGCGTCACTGTTCGCGTCCGGCGCCGACGTCGGCCCGATCCTCGCGCCCGGCGGCCCGCGGGTCGTGCAGCGGCTGCTGACCGCCTCGACGCCGCTGGCGAAGCCGATCGTCCGCGCCGACTACGGGGCGCGCGACGAGCGCGTCGCCGAGCACGTCACGGCGATCCGCGCGGCGATGGATCGCCTGGAGTCCGAGCTCCCACCCAGCGGCTACCTCGCCGGGGACGCGTTCAGCGTCGCCGACCTCACCGCGGCGTCGCTGTTCACTCCGCTGCTCGACCCGCCAGGGCGCGAGCACATGCCGCCGGTGTCCGAGCCGGTCCTCGAGCTGCGTGAAGAGCTACGGCAGCGCCCGGGCGCGGCGTGGGTCGACGAGATCTTCGCCAAGCACCGCGCCGCCCGATGAGCACGAGGACGACCATGCTCGCGTTCGCCGCCGCCGTGCTCGCGTTCGTCGCGCTGCCCCAAGCGCGGGCGGCGACCCGTAAGCCGACCTGCCAGGCGCGCGCTGGCACGACGATCGCCGCGAACGGCCGCCTGCGCGTGTTCCGGGCCACCAAAAAGGTGCAAGGACGGCCGCGTCCCGTCTCGGTCTGCGCCGTGGGTTCCCGGCGGGTGGCAAAGCTCGGCGTCTGGGACGAGTGCTTCGACAACGACGAGATCGGCAGCGTCACCCTCGCCGGGCGGTTCCTGGCCTACGCGGACACGAGCTGCGGCCTGAACAGCGGCGACACGAGCGTTCGCGTCTTCGATGCCGCCGCGTTCAAGGCGCGCTTCACGGGCCTTGCGTTCACCGGCCCGGCGACAGCCGGCTCCTCCCGGGAGCTCGCCGGGCTCGTCATCACGGACACGGGCGCCGTCGCCTGGATCGGGACGCTGAACATCGGGAACGGCACCGGCCCGGCAGAGCTTCATGTCCGCCCGTTCGGCGGTGCCGACACCGTGATCGACCGCGCCCCGGACCACACGCTCAGCGATCTCGCGTTGGTCGGCAAGCGCCTCTACTGGATGCACGGCGACCAGGCGCGAACGCAGACGATCTGAGCTACTCGATGAGCCGTGCGCGCGTGCGCGTCACGGCCGCCTGCCAGGCGATCGCGCTGAACAGCACGAGCGCGGCGACGCGCAGCAGGTCGGTCGCCTCGAACGTGTTGAACGTCGCCGAGCGCACGAGCTCGACGCAGTGGTGCAGCGGGTTGAACTCCGACGCGATGCGCGCCCACTGCGGCAGCGAGGTGATCGGGAAGAACGTGCCGGCGACGAGCATCATCGGCGTCAGCAGCGCGCTCGTGACGTAGC
>JAWVEW010000355.1:0-8129 GCA_033856495.1 Miltoncostaeaceae bacterium
CCTGTGGCTAAGATGCTGGGCGCTCATGCCGGCCATCCCCCTCCACCACCGCGAGCTGCTGGGCAACCTGGTCCGGCGCGAGATCCGCGGCCGCTACAAGGGCTCGGTCCTGGGCGTCGTGTGGACCCTCGTCACGCCCCTGGTGATGATGGGGGCGTACACGCTGGTCTTCCGGGTGGTCTTCCGCACCGGACCGGAGATCCCGAACTACCCGCTCTTCCTGCTCACCGGCCTGGCGCTGTGGGTGTTCTTCTCGACTTCCCTGGTCGTGGCGGCCTCGAGCCTGTTGGCCAACGGGAACCTCATCAAGAAGGTGCGCTTCCCGCGCCTGATCGTACCGGTGGCCGCGGTCGCCGCGCAGGCTCCCACCGTCGGGGTGATGCTGGCGGCGCTCATCCCCTTCAACCTCTGGGTGACGCCGGGTGATCGACGGGCCATGCTGCTTCTGCCGCTGGTGCTGCTGGCCCTCGCGATGATGGTGCTCGGCCTCTGCTTCGCGGTCGCGGTGGTCAACGTGCTGTTCCGCGACCTTCAGTACATCATCGAGTCGCTGCTGCTGCCGTGGTTCTTCCTCACGCCGATCCTCTACACCTACACGTCCTTCCCGATCAAGAGTCCCCGAGCGATCGACGCGCTGAAGATCTTGAACTTCGCGACGCCCTACGTGCTCGCGATGCAAGACGTCCTCTACTGGGGCCGCTACCCGTCGATCGGCATGTTCGCGTACATCTTCGCGGTGGGCGCGGTCTTCCTCGCCGGCGGCTACTGGCTCTTCCAGCGCCTCCAGCGCGATCTGGCGGTGGAGCTGTGAGCATCGCGCCCGGCGCCATCCGACTGCGCGGCGTCTCGCGCCGCTACAAGCTCTACCTGGAGCACAACAAGACCCTCAAGGAGACGATGCTGCGGCGGCGGCGTACGCGGTCACGGGAGTTGTGGGCGCTGCGCGACGTGGACCTGACCGTGGAGCCCGGGACCTCCCTCGGCGTGGTGGGCGCCAACGGCGCCGGCAAGAGCACCTTGCTGAAGGTGCTGGCCGGCATCATTCCGCCCAACGGCGGCACGGTCGAGGTGGGCGGCAAGGTCGCCTCGCTGCTGGAGCTCGGGGCCGGCTTCCATCAAGACTTCAGCGGCCGCGAGAACGTGATCCTGAACGCCTCCATCCACGGCATGACCCGTCGCGAGATCGAGCGGCGGATGGACTCGATCATCGAGTTCTCGGAGCTCGGCAACTTCATCGACGCGTCCGTGCGCACGTACTCGACCGGGATGCTCGCCCGGCTCGGGTTCGCGGTGTCCTCGGCGCTGCAGCCGGACGTGATGCTGCTGGACGAGATCCTCGCCGTCGGCGATGCCGCCTTCCAGCAGAAGTGCATGGCCCGGATCGTGGAGTTCCAGCGCGGCGGCGGCACGATCGTGTTCGTCAGCCACGCCTCGTCGGCCGTGGAGGCGATCTGCACCCGCGCGATCTGGCTCTCCGGCGGCCACCTGCTGGCCGAGGGCAACGCGCACGACGTCATCGCCCAGTACCACGAGGCGATCCTGGGCGACGCGGAGAGCGGCGGCATGATCGCGGCCCGGGCCGTGGACAACGCGGACTGGCGCAGCGCCCGCATCCGGGAGGTGCGCCTCACGGACGGCGAGCGCCCCTGCACGCGCTTCATCTCCGGGGAGCGGCTGGTCGTGGAGGTCGACTACGAGGTGGTGGAGCCGGTGAGCCCGGTGGTCAAGCTCACCTTCACCACCGCGGAGGGCGCGCTCATCGCGGGGACCGACAACACGCTGGCGACGGAGGCCCCCGGGCTGCAGCCCGGGCTTCGAACGGCCCGCTTCACGGTCGAGAGCCTGCCGCTGCAGGAGGGCCGCTTCGCGCTCGGCGCCTCCCTGGACGCTCCGGCCGGCGACTGGACCTTCCACCACCTGGTCCGCTGCGCCGAGTTCACGGTCTTCTCCAGCCAGCGCGGCTACGGCCCCGTCGCGCTCTCCGGCGACTGGGAGATCGCCGTGGGCGCGGGCGCCTGAGGGTCCCCGCCGGGCGACGCTCGGCGCACGGTCACCAGACTCGGGCACCTCCCCCCCGTACACTCCTGCACCATGTCGAGACCACGTCGTCGTGTCGACATGCGCGCGGCGCTGGGTCGAACAAGTCGTGCGGAGACCGAGAGCCGGAATCGACCGGCTTCGGCGACTCCTGAATTGCGGCTGATCACCGTCGAGCGGCGCCAACTGAGCGTGGAGCTGACGTTCCAGGTCGTCTGGACAGCCGCCCTCGCCGCCCTGATGGGCCCGTGGACAGGCGCCGAGGTGAGAATCGGGGGCCGTTGGCTCAATGAGGACGGCTTCGTCGCCGACGCCGACGCGCCGCGGACGGATCCGGTGGACCTGCGATGGCTCCGATTCATGTCCGCCAGACGCACCCTCACCATTCGAGGCGCCGAGTCTCTCGAGCACGGTTCACTGCTTGCCGTCGAGCTGGTCGCAGAAGGGGTTTCATGGGGTTCGGACGTCGGTCTCAGAAGGCTGCACGTGTCCCTGGCGGACGCCGTGCCGTCGCCCCCGGCACTGGGTCGAAGCAGGGGCCCCTCTCCGCCCGAAGAGCGGGCGGCCGTGATCCGCGACTGGCTGGCGTCGGCCAGACCTCAGGACGCGCCGGAACTGGAGATGACGGCGTACCTCGACTCCGACCTGTCGCGGTTTCTGATGACCGCGCAACTGTTACGGCGGCGGGAACTCGGGCGCACCCTCGAGATCGGGGCGGGCCCCTATTTCACGACCCGCCTGTTGGAGCGCTTCTGCCGTCCCGCCGCTCTCACGCTCACGAACTTCTTCGGCACGGCGTCCGGCAGGGGCGAGCAGGCTCTCGTCGATCGGCAGGGCGAGGAGGTCGCCCGTTACGGATACGACCTGGTCGACGTCGAGACGACACCCCTCCCTTACGCGGACGGCTCCTTCGACACGGTGCTGTTCTGCGAGGTCCTCGAGCACCTGATCGTCGACCCGCTCTTCGCACTGGGGGAGATTCACCGCGTCCTCGCGCCCGATGGGCAGCTCCTCCTCACGACACCCAACGTCGCGCGGGCGACGAACGTTCGCCGGATGAGGCAGAACATGGGCATCTATGACCCCTACTCCCGCTACGGCCCCCATGGCCGGCACAATCGCGAGTACTCGTCGGATGAACTGTTCGAGATACTCGAGGGCAGCGGCCTCGTCGTGCGTCAGTACCTCACGCGCCCGGTCCATTTCGTCAGGGAGGCGGACAGCCACTGGTTCGCCGCGGCCGACGATCTCGGCGATGGGGATTATCATTTCGTGCTCTGTGGTCGGACGGAGCGTCCCGATGGGTTTGGCCGGCCCGGCTGGCTCTATCGCTAGCGAGCGAGCCTCACACCGCCGAGCCGTGCTCGGCAGCGCAGACTGACCACGAGGGAGGCCACGCGGCTCCGTCGTTCGTGGTGGCCACGGGGATCGCCTCCGACCTGCTCAGGTAAGCCCTCGAAGGGCTGCGATCTCGCGATCGCAGGGAGGCGGCCGTGGTGGCCACCATCTCGAGCCTACGCGCGACCAGGTCGGGCTGAAGGTGCGCTCGGTCGATCGGATCTTCATGCAGGGCTACGTCCCGAAGGCTGATGAGCGCGGGGCTCGACTGCCGCTTCCTGCTCGATCGGGGCGACACGATCCCCTCGCCGCCCGCTGCTCGGCAAGGATCGGACGCGCCGACATCCCTCGCCGACTCGCGGATCGAGGGGCTCGACGCCCGGATCGAGGCGAGCCTGGTCGGCCGGCGGGTGACGATCGCCCGCAGCGAGGCCCAGCCCGAAGCTCACCGGTTCATGGTGGGCGACTCGTCCGAGATCGGAATCCTCTGAGCGGCCGGGCATGACGATCCCCGGCACGGGCGCGGCCGGCATGCTGGGCGAGGAGGTCATGGCCCACCTCTCGGCCGACCACGAGGCGACCGGCGTGGACCCTGGAGGTCGACGTCACCGACGCCCGGGCGGTCGACGCCTGCGTTGACGAAGGTCCGGCCCCAGGCGATCCTGCAACTGGCCGCCTGGTGGGCACCGACAACGTGGCCCGCGCCGCCCCTCCACGGATGACGTGTTCAACGGCCTCAAGGGCTCCGCCTACGTCGACGATCACCGACCGGCGCCGCTGTCGGCGCACGGACGCCCCAAGCTGGCGGGCGAGATCGCGGCCCTGGCGGAGTGACCGGCGGGGACGCGGGTGGCCCGCACCGCGTGGCTCTACGGCTCCGGCGGGCGCAACTTCGTGGACACCATGCGGCCACTGGGGGCGGCGTGCGCGAGCACGACCGTCCCGACGCTCACGTCGGCGAAGCGCGCCGGCCACGATGAGCTCGCCAACTCCGGCCCCAGCCAGAGGGCCCGCGAACGGTTGGCCAGCCTATCGAGCTGCGCCGGGCAAGACAGCGTTTGAGTTGCCGTCGGGGGGGAACGCGACTGGTCGTGCCCTGGATGACCTACTTGCGGCGCAAATAAATCGTCCATTGGTCGTGGAATGCAGTCGTCCGCCCATTCAGCTCGTCTTCGATAGTGAAGTACTTCTCAATGAGGTCTCGGATGTGTCTTGCTCGCGAAAAACGGATCGGACGGCGCTGCTCGAGAGGCCGTTAGGTGGGCTCCTGAAAAAGGTAGTACAGGCACCGCGGCCTGGGCGCAGTACACGGGCAGATTCTGAAAGGTTCCGCTCAACGACCGAGAGGCGCTCAAGATGCGTGTAAACCGAGGAAGCGAGGATGAAGTCGAAACTCTCGTCCGGATAGGGGTAGGTCACCTCGTCGGGCTTCATTGAGCCACCGGGGTTGTACATGGGATTCGCGAGATCGAGAAAATCGAAATGCACCGGTCCAAAAGGCTTGAATACCTCATTCGCGAAGTCAACGCTGCCGCGATTGACTTCGAGCCCGACGTACTCGCCAATGCCGACCTCCAGCAACCCAACCGCAAGGCGCCCGTTTCCAGCTCCAACATCGAGAACACGGAAGCCCGGTTCCACAAGTCGGCGGCGCACAAGGTCCATTGCTTGCCCGCGGCTCGCTGCGAGCGCCTTTGTGGGCACGACAATGTGACCTGTTCGCGCATTCGCCAACACAGGAAGCCAATGCTTCACCGCTGGGTCGCGCCCATGCAAGAGGGTGTCCCACCTCACCAACCCCAACTGCACGAGGCGACGGAGACGAGGCAGAGAACGTCTCAGCCGAAAGTCCGACAGAAGTTTAAGCATCGAAGAGAGCGCCCTCCGTTCGCATTCAAGCGTACCAGCAATGTCTGTGCCCCAGCGTGCGAGCGCTTCGGGCCAAGCCGGCCAGAGTGGCGCCGCCGCCTCGGGGTCGCGCTCCTGGAGGCTGGTCGGCAGCTGATCGCACCACAGGTGGGCCCGGTAGGCAACCTGGTTGGCGACGGCGGCCGTGAGGGCCCGCCCGTGGACTTGCCTCGACTATCTGCAGCTCCACATGGTCGAGGCCATGGCGAGTTCCCGACTCTGCGGAGTCTGCCGGCCGGCTGCGTGCCCACGGTCGGTCGGACGGGCTGGGGATGCGCATGGTCAGAGGGCCTCGAGGAAGGCGAGCAGCCGGTCGGGGGCCGTGTAGCGCACGGTCCTGAGTGACGGTTGGTCGAGGCGCTGCAGCGCGGCCTCCTTCATCGCGAGGTCGGCCTCGATGTAAGCGTGGGTCGTCGCGGTGTCCTCGTGTTGAGCCAGAGCGCGATGACGGTGATGTCGACGCCGGACTGAGCAGGTGCATGGCGGTCGTATGGCGCAGCGTGTGAGGGGAGATACGGCGTCCGGCAAGGAAGGGGCAGCGCGCCGACGGCCTCGCCACCGCCGCGCGCAGGCGCTGCTCGACGCCCGAGCGGGTCAGCGGCCTGCCGGCGCGGTTGGGGAAGACGGGCGCCTCGGGGCTGCAGTCGATGCGCAGTTGGGTTCCTTTGACCGCTATCTGCTGGGGGAGCGGGGGTTGGCGGCTGGCACGGTCCGCGGGAACGTGGCGCATGCACGCCGGTTCCTCGGCGGCCGGTTCGCCGATGATGGGGTTGCCGGGTTGACGGCGGGCGAGGTGACGGGGCGGTGCTGCGCGAGTCGACGGCCGTGTCAGTGAGCGCCACGCAGTTCTTCGTGGCCGGGTTGCGGTCGTTTCTGCGCTTGGGCTTCATCGAGGGGCTTGGGAAGGCTGATCTGTCGCGGGCGGCGCTTGCGGTGACCGGGCCGCCGGCGCTCGTCGCTGCCCAGGGGGATCAGCAGGGCGGAAGCAGCGACGTTGCTTGGCTGCTGCGATCGACGCTCGGCGGTCGGGCGGCGTGACGACGCGGTGATCATCACGCTGCCGCGGCTGGGGTTGCGCGCCAGCGAGGTGGCGGGCTTGACGCTCGATGACATCGATTGGCGGGCGGGCGAGGTGGTGGTGCGCGGCAAGGGTGGCCGCCGGGACCGGCTTCCGCTGCCCGCCGATGTCGAGCGGCGATCGCCTCATACCTGCAGCGCGGGCGGGCGGCCAGCGACCGGCGGGAGTGTTCATGCGGGCCAGGGCTCCTCGTCCGGCCGATCGCGCCCTGGGATGGTCTCCTCGACCGCGCGCCGGGCGTGCAAGCGAACGGGGTGGGGGCTGCGGAGGTCGGAGCGCACCGCCTGCGCCACAACGACGGCGTGCGAGATGGTCGCCGCGCGCGTCCCTCCGCACCGGATCGGCCAGGTGTTGCGGCACCGGAGCTTGCAGAGCACCGTGATCCACGCGCGTGGATCTCGATCAGCTGCGACTGCTGGCGGCGGCGTGGCCGGGAGGTGCTGGGCGATGAGCGGTTTGAGCGGACACGTGGAGCGTGTCTGATGCTCCGCGCTGTGGGTGCGACCCGCGTGCCGCATCCGCTTGGAGGTGCGGCGGCTCGACGCCATCCGACAGCGGAACGATCACTCGCGACTCGAGTCCAGCTCGATCCGCCCCGCCCCCGCGTAAACGTTGAAGCCGCCGTCGCGCAGGAAGCCGACCGCCGTCATCCCGAGCCGCTCGGCGGCCTCCACCGCCAGGCTCGAGGGCGCCGACACGGCGCAGACCACCGGCACGCCGGCGACCGCCGCCTTCTGGACCAGCTCGAAGCTGAGCCGCCCGGACACCAGCAGGACCGCCTGCGACAGGGGCAGCTCGCCCGAGAGCAGCGCCCGCCCGACGAGCTTGTCCACGGCGTTGTGGCGGCCCACGTCCTCGCGCAGCGCGACCAGGCGGCCGTCCCGCTCGAAGAGCCCGGCGGCGTGCAGGCCGCCGGTCGCCTCGAAGAGCCGCTGTGCCCGGCGAAGCTCCGCCGGCAGGCGCAGGAGCGTCGAGGCCGCGACCCGGGGGCCCTCCGGAATCGCCGCGCAGCGCACCTCGACCGCGTCGAGCGAGGCGCGGCCGCAGATGCCGCAGGAGGAGCTGACGTAGAAGTTGCGGGCGCCGGCGGGGTCGAGCGGCCGGCGCAGGCGCACCGTCACGACGTTGTACCGCTGCTCCTCCTCGGGCAGCGCACAGTAGGCGACCGCGGCGATCGGGTCGGCGCCGTCGATGAGGCCCTCGGTCAGCAGGAAGCCGGCGGCGAGCTCGAAGTCGTGGCCGGGGGTGCGCATCGTGACCGCGACGGCCGCCGGCTCCTGGCCCGGGCCGGCGGCGCGGATCTCCATCGGCTCCTCGGCGGCCAGGCGGTCCGGCCGCTCGCGCTGCGCGCCGTCGCGCACCGCCAGCACGCGTGCCGTCCGCACGCTGCGCCGGGGAGGGGCGGTGGCCATGCTCGGAGGCTACCCGGCGCCGGCGCCGCCCGGCGCCGGCGCTCACCCTCCGATCATGCTCATCGGCCGGCCGCGGTAGGTCCAGCCGGGGTCGGCCATCCCGTGGCCGGGGCCCTTCTCCAGCACCGCGGCGCGAACGATCCCCTCCAGCTCCGCGTCGGAGGCGCCGGCGCGCAGCGGTCCCCGCAGGTCGGTCTCCTGCTCGGCGAAGAGGCAGGTGCGCAGCTGACCGTCGGCGGTGAGGCGCAGGCGGTCGCAGCTCGCGCAGAAGGGCTCCGACACCGACGAGACGAACTGCAGCTCCCCCGCCCCGTCGGCGAAGGCCCAGCGGGTGGCGGTGGCCGACGGCCGCTCCG